>NZ_JBBEOI010000053.1 GCF_037860755.1 Aquipuribacter hungaricus
ACGACGGGCGGTGGGGCGACGACGGACGGTGGGGCGGGTGCTCACGGCAGACTCCAGCGGGTGTGGTCCGGTCGCATCACGGACCGGGCTCGGTGCGCGCCCTCGAGGGGGGCAGGTGCAGCAGCGGCACACGGCAGGGGGGTGGCCGCGGTGCACCCGGGACTCTACCTTCGTTGCTCGCGGCGCCCGGTCGCACCCTTATGTCGGACAGAGGACGGCCACGGGTGAGCAAGTGCGTCCGGCATGCATCGAGAGCGGCATCCCCTCGGGCGGCCTCCTAATCGGCACCGAGGTCGTCGAGACCGAGGCGCAGCAGGCCATGTGGGGCAGCGTCACCGACGAGTCCGTCGACCCTTGCTACCACTAGGAGTGCGACGACATCGACAACCCCGATCTCCACTCCTCCAAGGTCAACTTCGACGCCGTTGCCCACGTCGCCTGCACCTGGTCCCCGTCCGTTTCTCTTCAGGCCGTGGCGTAAGGGGTAGACGGGCCTTTCTCAGGGCCACCCCAGGCTGCCTCGCCGAGCGTCCCCACGACATCCCGTACCCCGGTGCCAGGTGCAGGATCAACCGAGACAGTCCGTGAGCCCGACCAGCTAGAGCGTGTCTGGGGCACCCCGTCACGCAGCAGCGCCACACCGCGCCCGCACCCCCGCCCGCACCCCGCCCGGCCGCCAACCGGGCAGTGCCAAAGCGACGACGCTCGGGCATCACCGGACCGGGCATTCGACCGCCCGCCTGACGTCCACGAACGTGACTGGGGCTGGTGACGCCCTTCTAGCGGCCTTACGGTTTTCCTTAGGCGTGGGGCCGGACGGACACGGCCTCACGCCGCTCGCGCTTTCTTGCACGAGGCGCTCAAGGCTCGCACTGAGCCTCAGGACTGTCGGCATAGCCGATAATGATTATTATGTCGCATGTGCTGGTGGGAGGCGTTTGCGCCGTCCCCCTGCACCGTCCTGGCAGCCCGCACCATGTCGTGGTCTACGCCTGAGCCTCGAAGCTGAACCCGTGTGCGGCGTCGGTCCCGCCGCTGGGGTGCCGAGGGGGATCGGCGACGGCGGGACCGACCGATGGACGGTACGCCGCCGACGCGACCGGCGGAAGCCACCCCTGAACCCCGGTCGGCACGCCAGCTGAGACGCACGAGCCCCGACATGCCGTTCCTCAACGGCGTCGGGATGTGGCGCGGCGGTCGACGGTCAGTGCGGGGAACGCCTGCGCGCGCGGGCTGACAGCAGGCATATCGTGGGCTTGTGGGGTTGACGCGACGCACCGCGCGCTTCGGTGAGCTCGCTGGTCAGGTCGACCGGCTCTGCCAGGCCCGAGGGCTGCAGGTGAGCCAGGCGGCGGTAGACGCCGCCCTTAACGTGAGGGTCTCGCTCGTCGCGGACCGGATGCGCATCGGGGCCGGGGCCGCGCTGGCCTACGCCCCGGACGACCTCGCGGCCGTCCTCACCGCGGAGCTCGCCGCCCGGGCGGCCGCTACGGCGGCCGGGCAAGTCGTCGACCTCGACAGCCGGCGTCCACAGCCTCCTCCCCTCAGATAGGGCTGCTGCAGCGACGCTGCTGGGTCCTCCGCCATGTGACGCAGACGACGTTTCGTGAAGTGGCCTCCGAGTCATCATGGTCGTGGACGACCTATCGTCGTCATGACGTACGACCCGCGGAGGCCCCCATGAACCCCGATGACTCCGTTCTCACGCTGCCCACCGCCGCCAGCCTCACCGCCAAGCTGGACGCGCCCGACACCTCGCTGGCCAACCCCAGGCGCACCCGCCTCTAGGGCTGAGGGGCGGGGTGCCCGCGACAGGGACTCGCCCCCGGTGAGCAGGCTGGCGCTGGGACTGCCGCCAGTCGGCGGCGACACAGGCCTCCTGGCACGGTCGTAGCAGGTACAGGCTCCGGCGCGGCGGCACACGGCCGAACCGCCTAGGAAGCAGGCCGTTCGGCGCCTCGCTACAGCTAAACGGGTCGACTGCGGCGACGTCAGCACCCAGCACTGCCTGCAGGACGTCAACGGGCGGGGGCGCTCCGTTGCGTGTCCGGGGACACGTCGCGCGTCCGTCGGGCCCTCGGCGCCGGCTGTACGGCGGCAGCGGTCGCCGCCGACGCGGGCTCGGCCTGGCTCACGTCAGCCCGCATCCTCTTCGCCACCGTCTCCGGGTCGATGTCGGCAACCTCCACCAGAGCCGCCGCGGTCGCGTGCCGCCGCGTCGGGGAGTCAAACCCGACTGCCTGACTGCCGCTGGCGACCCGACCGTCGGCGCGTCCCCGCCCCGCGGCACGTTCAAGCGCCCCCGCCTGCGCCATGAGCAGCGCGGTCTCGCTCTGCTCCACCATCTGCGACGCACTTCGCGCAGCGGGCGCCGGCTCGCGGAGGCGCTGCACGGCCTCGCGCTCAACCACGGGATCGACCCCGACTGCGTCGAGGTCGATGCCGTACCTGGCGCGGACCTCCTGGCGGATGTGCTGCTCGGCGCGGACGGCCTCGGGGTCGTCGTGGGCCCATGCCCGGGCGAGCTGGTACGTGGACGCGATCTGCTCGTGGCCGGCCTGCTCCCACCAGCCTGGCCGGTAGACGCCGCTCAGCTGGGCGCGGGCTGCCTGCTGTTCGGCCTGGACCCGTAAGCGCAGCTCGCGGGTGTCACGCTCGCTGTCGGCCTGCGCGCGGCGCAGCGTGTCCTCCCGGACCCGCGCGAGTCGTTCCCCGACCTGCCCGGCTGCGGTCAGCAGCACCCGCAGCTGTCCCTCGAACGCCTCTTCCACACCGTCCGTCTCCACCGACATACCCCTGCCCCTCCCCTGCTCATCGTTCCGGTGCGCGGTCCGCGCCCGGTCGTGCGCTCTCACGCGGCCGCGCCGGCCCGAGCCGGTCCGGCACAGGTGACCCCGGCGCCCTCGAACCTCTCGGTGCCCTGCTTGCTGTAGCCCCGCTGGCCGGTCGCTGACCCGTCCGGGCCTGCGCCACGGCCGCCGCCTCCTGCACCTCGACGTCTGGCGCCTGCCCGGTCGTCCCCGCCCGTCCCACACCCGTCGCGGCCGTGGCCGCGGCCGGCGAGACCGCTGCCGTGCTGACCAGCTGGGGGTGTGGGAGCCGGCTGGCGACCGCGCGCATGTGCGCGCGCTCCGCTGCGGCGATCTCACCGGCACGGCGAGCTTCGCCGGAGGCGCGTGCGGCGTCGTGCACGGCCTCGGCGAGGCGGACGAGCTGGCGCAGCATGATGGCCTGCGCCGCGGTCCCCTGCCCGCCCCGCGCGGCAGAGGCCAGCAGCATCGCCGTGCCGGCGACCGCGACCAGGCCAGCCTTCTGCGGCTGCACCGGCCGCCGGTACGTCTGCGCGGACCTGGCCAGCGCGTCCGCCGCGGCGGCGAGGTCACCCGGCTCCGGCTCCACCACGCTGGACCAGGCCGCGAACGCGCCAGCGGTGTGCCGGGCCACCCGCGCCCAGGTCTCCCGGTCCTCCGCCGGGACCGCGCGCAGCTGCTTGCGCAGCTCGGCGACCTCACGGGAGTACCGCTGCCACAGCTCCGGCGCCGGCTCGAGACTCTCCCGCCCCGGCGCCACCACCCGCCGCCCACGCCCCGCGGCCGTCCACTCCGCCGCTGCAACGCCGGCGCCGGTAGGGGTGTCGGGCCACTCCCCGCGCAGCCGCGGCAGGGTCAGGTCCCGGCCCAGGTGTCCCCCGCCGTACCAGATCGGACGCTCCCCGCCCGGGGGCCGGGCGGCCACGGAGTAGCCGGTGACGACGTCGCTGCGACCGTCGGCGAACCGGGCTCGCACCAGGACCCCTGCCCGGCGCAGCCGGCGCACGAACTCCGCCTCGTCTAGGCTGGCCGTGGCGCACCCCCGCACCGTGCGCGCCAGGGCGTTGCGCGGGGCCTGCAACCGCACCTCCGCCGTCACCCGGGCACGCCGCTCCGCCACCGGCAGCTCCTCCCACACCGGCACCGCACCACCGGCACCGTCAGCACCGGCACCGTCAGCACCGACACCGTCAGCACCGACACCGTCAGCGGCGCTCGAGCGCTGCGCGGTGTCCGCGTGCCTGCGGCGGGCCGCACGGTCGGCGTCGGCCTCCACCCGGGACTGCTCGGCCCGGGTGAACGCGCGCCCTGCCCGGCCTGCGGTGGCCGACTCCAGCTGCTCCAGGCCGTACCTGACCTCCAGGCCGCGGGCGGCGGTCTGCGCGCGACGGAAGTCGTGGTGCACCGAGGCCTTGGTGCCGTCCTCCCGGACCAGGTTCACCGCGATGTGGATGTGGTCGTTGCCGTTGCCGGACACCCCGTGCCGCACCGCCACCCACCGGCACGGCGCCTTCACCCAGTCCAGGTCGCCACGGTCGTCGAAGCCCATCTCCGCGACGAAGTCCGCGGCGATCGCGGCCCACCGCTCGTCGGTGAGCAGGCCCTCCTCCGCGCGCAGCGACAGCGAGCAGTGCCACACGTGCCCCCCGGGCACCGTGACGTCGTAGGCGGTGCGGGGCCGGTCCAGGTGACGCGCGATCCCGGCCGCCGCGTCGGCAGCGAGCTCGGCGTCGTCGTGCCACGCCATCAGCGCCGGGTCCCCGGCCACCAGGTGCGGCTCGGTGTGCTCGTTCGACCTCCCGGGCCCGACCAGGTACCCGATCAGACCCGCCATCCGGTCCCCCCGCGACACCTTCGGGATCACCGCGCCACCGCCGCGCACCCCTGGGTCGTCACCGTGGGCTGAGGCCGTCGATCGCGGTGTCGACGCGCTCCGCGGTGCGCCGCACCGCTCGCAGCGTCTGGACCAGGTCCTCGTGGACCTCGCCCGTGGCGTTCGTGGCCTTGGCGATCTGGTTCACGTTGTTCGACACCGCGGCCAGCAGACGGTGGATCCCGAACAGCTCGACCATCGCGTTGCGCCGCTCCGTGGGCGTCTCCCCCACCGCGCTCGACAGCGTCGCCTCCACCAGCAGCCGCGGCACCGTCACCCCCTGCGCCAGCGCCAGCTGCAGCAACAACGCCTCCTCCTCCGGCGTCACCTTCACCTCATGCCGGTGCTGCCGGCCCCCGACCACGTTCGCCCGACGACGACGAGCGAACAACCGACCAGCCGGCCCCGCCGGCCCTGCGGACCCCGGCTCGCTCATCGCTCCACCCCTCCCCGGCCCAGCGCAGCGACCCCGCCCCACGGCGGGGACCACACGAGTGTGCCGCGGCACCGACCCCAGGTCGAGGCCGCACGTCGGTTTAGCCGTGCTAAACCTATAACTTGCTCCGCTTCTCCGTCCTTAGGCGGCTGTCCACAGCCCGCCGGTCGGGTCTGGTTGTCCACAGCCTGCACCCGTCGACCTGGTACGACGGGTGCGCGCTCCTACCGTCGACAGGTATGACCACCACGTCGGGTAACACCACCCCGCCCACGACCCCGCCCACGACCTCGGCCCGGCTTGACACCGACCGCATTGAGGTCGCCGCGCGCGCACTGCTCGACGACAAGATCACCGCCGTCCGCGGCCTCGCCGCAGCCCGTCAAGCCCGTGAGGACGCCCGCGCCGGCCTCGCCGCCGCCGAGCGCCACGACGCGGCCGCCTACACCGCCGCGCTGCGCGCCGGCTGGACCACCGACGAGCTCAAGCGCGTCGGACTCGACGCCCCCACCAGCCGGGCCCCGGGCCGGCCCCGCGGCACCCAGCACCGCACACCCGCCGCAGGGCACAGCACCGGACAGAGCACCGGACAGAGCAGAGGACCAAGCGCAGAGCAGGAGCCGGGACCGGACGCAGGACAGGACACGGGACCGGCAGGGCGCAGCGCAGCTGCGGCGTCCTCAACCGGACCGGGGTCGTCCGCGGCGGACTCCCCGACCGGGTGACCGTCCCGGGCGCACGGCCCGTCTGCTCACCGAGGGCTGGAGGTCTCACCGTCGCCCGGTCGACCGGAGGTCACCACGGCCAGGGGCGGCATCGCTGCGCTCTGCGGAGGCACCCGAGGTGATCCTTCCGGCCAAGAACGCGCCGGAAGCATCATCGGGGCCCGCCTCCTCCGGCCACCCCTGCCCGCGGTCAGGCTGCGCCTCGCCCGAACGACGGTGAGACCCCCAGCACCCCCCCGAGCGTCACCACCACGCCGCGCCCCCTCCAGGGCAGACACCGGCGCCCCGGAGGGCGCCGGGACAACCGAACAGCGCAGGGGCTCCGCCCCCACACCCCCGGCCCTCACTCCGATGAGGCGGGGAAGACCGCACGACCAGCCGACCAGCCATGAGGGACCGACCACGCACCACAACCCGAGTCCGCGACCGGCAGCCGCGACCGACACCGAGGAGACACGACATGACCACCCCGACACCGACTCCGGCACCGATCCCGGTACCGATCCCGACGCAGACGCCCCTGCCCCCGCTGGCACGCGCCCTGGACCTGCTCGCCGGGCTGCTGCTACGAGACGACCTCCCCCTGGACGCCCGCCTCGACATCACCGAGGTTTTCACCAACCTGCTCGACGTCCGACCGCCCTTCCCCCCGACCACCCCCCACCCCGACACCACACACGCCGACACAACAGACGCCACACGCGCCGCAGGTGCCGCGGGTGCCGCGGGTGCCGGGGGTGCCGGGGGTGCCGGGGGTGCCGGGGGTGCCGGGGGTGGCGGGGGTGCCGGGGGCCACTGGACCGACGGCGTCGCCGAGGCCGTGGCTGCCCTACAGCAGCTCACCCGCGAGCACGGCGTCGACCTCACCCCGGCAGTCGTCGTCGGCTACGCCCTGGCCGCGCGACGCCTTCGCCGCACCCTGGACCAGCAGACCCCGGCCACCTCATGAGCACACCACCCACCACCAGCAGCAGCACCAGCAGCGCCGGCAACGGGAGCGCCGGCATCGGGAGCGCCGGCAACGGGAGCGGGTCCGGTCGTCACGGGCGGGGCGACACCTTCACCCATGCCTGGCACACCGTGGGCCACCGGATCAGCGGGCTGCTCCACGACCCGACCCCGGTCACCCCCGACACGCTGCCCCTGGCCGTCGTCGCCCACGCCGCCACCGTGCGCCTGCTCACCACCGTCCACCACGACCTCACCGACCGCGGACCCCGCACCGCCACCCAGGCCCGCCCGCACGGCGCACCCGCACCGCTGCAGCTGCTCGAGGCCGACCCCGTCACCGCCCTCGGCCACGCCCTGGACCGCCACCCCGCCACCCCCGGCGCCGCCCTGTCCGACGTCCTCACCACCAACCCCCCACCCGGGCCCGCCCGGCTCTGGCACGACCTCGCCCGCGCCTCGACCCTCGCCGAGCACGCCTGGCGCGACGCCGAACCCACCTCACGACCCCGCCACGACCAGGCCTGGTCCGTCATGGCCGACGTCGGCGCCCTCGCCGAAAGCCTTGCCCTGCTCGACCACGACATCGCCCGCACCGCCACCCGCCTCACCCGGACCGGCCAGCAGCTCCTCGACACCTCCCCCGGCGTGCTGTCCGACCGCTACGGCCACGCCGCCACCGCCGGCCTGCGAGCCGCCGGGGAACGCACCCGCCTCCTCGCCGCCCTGGGACCCCTGCCCGACGTCGGCCCCCTCCGCCACCCCGTCACCACCGCTCACGCACCCCGGTACCCCGCGCACGTCCCCGCCGCACAGACCGCCACAGCCGAGCTCCTCGACAAGGCCCGCACCATCAGCCCCGCCGACCTCACCCTCCTCGCCCTGGCCCAGGCCAAGCTCAGCCAGCACGCGGCCCGCCTCACCAGCGACCCCGCCCTCGCCGCCGCCGCCCACGCCCACGCCACCGTCCTGGCCGCCGTGAAACCCCGGGCCCTGGCCACCCTTGAACCCCGCAGCGACCAACGACCCCTGCAACAGTCCCAAGCCCTCCTGGCCTACCTGCGCGGCATCCACCCCACGGACCCCGACGCGTCCCGGGTCGCGGCGGCCCTCGCCCGCAGCCAGCCCGACATCCTCGAGGCCCTGCACCGCACCGCCCGGGCCCAGCTCGCCACCGGCGCCTGGCTCGTCCCTGACGACCGCCCACGCACCAGCACCCATTGGATGAAACACCCCGCGACCCCTGACTCCCAACCCGACCTGGTCGGACGGCTCGTCCAGGCCCGCGGCACCGCCCACACGCTCTCCCACGCCGCCGGCCCCAACCCGTTCCCCGACGCTGACGCGGTCATCGCCGTCGCCACCGCACGCCAAGGCCTCCCACCCCGCCACGCCCTTCATCCACCGGCCTTCCCGAACACCACCGAACGACCCACCGCCCCCTCACGCATCACCGCTCGTGCCACCGACCTCGGGCGCTGAACAAACCAACCTGAGCCGCCCGCCCGAGCACCCGCGACGTGCAAGAGCCCCGGCGCTGCCAGCCATAGCTGCGGGAGTCCGTCGCCGGGCGCATGGCGATGTGGCTGACCAGCAGGGCCAATGCCGCCCCCGGCGGCGTCGGGGAGCATGTGCCCGGCGTCCGCGGACAGGGCCAACGCCCCGACAGCAGCCCCCCCCTCGACGACATGCACGCCCACCACGGACCGGGTGATGCACAGCACCAGGAGCAGCCGGCGCCGGTGCCGGGCGGACCACCCGCCACCGAGGGCAGCCGTGGCTATGGGCGTGCCCGCCACGTACCTCCGCCCCCGGTCAGCCCCGGTGCCAGCCACTCCTGGTGGTTGTCGTGTCGTCTGAGGCGGCGGGGGCCACGCAGCACCCGGACGTGCATCCGGATGACCAGCTGTCGGAGCAGCCGGCTTGGTCGTTGGCATCGGCCTCGCCTGTCACGACGCCCGGGGTCGGGAGCGGTCCGCAGCAGCGGTTGGTCGGCCCGCACCCGCGCGACGGCGCCCAGCACGTCAGCGCGCCAGGCCTTGAGGCCCTCCTGCACCGCCACGGCGGCGATAACCAGCCCGGAGACCGGGTCGGCCCAGAACCAGCCGAGGGCGGCGTTGCAAGGTGGCGCGTCCAGGCGTCCCAATCGCCCCTGAGGAACCTCGTTAAGGTGGCGCACCGTGCACGACGAGGTCGAGGCTCCGAGTGAACACCCCTGACGCCGCCCTCCTGAGGGAGCTCATCGCCGCGCAGATCTGCGCCTGGTGCGGCCGGGAGAACCTCCGGTCCTTGGCCAACCACACGGTGCTCGTGCACGGGATCCGGGCTGTCGAGCTACGCCAGCTGGCCGGCTTACCCGCTGGGGCACCGCTGTGCTCGCCGAGGCTAAGCGACCGCCATCGCGAACTGGCCGTCGAGCAGCGCACCACCGAGTGGCTGCATGTACCAGCAGTCGCTGCCGCTGCCGCTGCCACGAGGGAGGCGCGGTACGACGAGGGGCAGCGTCAGCGGCGCGTCGAGCATCTGAAGACAGTGCGTGGTGCCGCGCTGGAAGCCATGCGGCGTTCGCACGCAAGGGAACGGCAAGACCCCGAGCTGGCGAGGGAGCGACTGCTCGCCAGGTCCTCGGCCCACAGACTCGTTCGAGATGGAGCGGAGTGCGGGATCTGCGGCACGTGGTTCTGTTCCGTGGCCGAGCCCGGTAAGGACTACCGGCAGCGGCGGTATTGCGGTGCGGACTGCCGTACCGAAGCACAACGACGAGGACAGCGCAGGACGTGGCGTCGGCGTGCGCTGACGACCTTGCGGTCATCGGACCGTTGATGGCAGGGCGGCACCCAGCAGGCCAGCCCTAGACCACGTTTCAGCTCCAGGTCGAGCTGCCGGGGCCGGAGGGGTTGGAGGGGCTCTCTGCATCCTGACGCCTTGGCGCTCCCCGCAGGGTCCCGGTAATTGGGCAGACCGGGGTGCAGGATCACCCAGCCCCGGGACAGGCGGCTTTCTCCTGCGGGGCCCGTCCTAGACGGCGTCGGCTATCTCGCCGATGTCGCCATCGTCTCCGAAGCCTCGCTGCTTGTGGCTTCGCTACAGCAGCAGTCCGACGACCCAAGCCGACACCTCCAGCTTGAGGCTTGACCACCCACCGATGCACACGCCGCGCCAGCAGGCACGATCAATCGGCAGTGACTGCCAGGCCGGCCACGACGGCCCCGGCGACTGCAATCCGCGGGATCTGGTGGACCTTCCCAGCAACCCAGGCAGTAGAGGACGGCACACAGACACGGAGAACCCGCCACCCGTCGGCCCGTCACCTGCCGGGCCTACGAGGACGCGGCCAAGCGGCCCCCCCCCGCATGTGGACCGGGCGTCCCCGCGCCGCCCGCCCCTCCCCTCCAGACGACGGCAACCCCGCGGGAACCCCCGGGTCGATCTCGGCGGCCATCTCAACCATCGACCGCGGGTGCCGATAGCCGTACACGTGAGCCCCCTAACGGACACGTCGGGCCTTTGGCCTGGCACTCCACTTCGCAGCCGTGACGTCGCCGAGCTGCTGAGGTCAAAGCCTTCGCTGGAGCGGCTCAGCCGCGACTACCCCAGTGAGTGGGCGCAGTCTCAGCGCCACCTCGCGCGACTGCTGGCTGACGGCGGGCGGGACGCCCTCAAGAACTATCTCACCACCGCCACGGGCAGGGAGCGTTCGCCTCAGGACCGCATAGAGCCAGACCGAGTTCGGGCCGCGGCCGCCGTGCGCCGCTACATGACCCTCGAGCTCGTCCGTCAGGCATGCGTGGCCCACGGTGCCGGTATGAGCCAGGGACCGATCCGCTTCGGCCGCGTCAACGGCTTTGTCCTGCAGCGGCTGTTGTTCGAGCGGGGGCTGCGACGCAAACCTGTCTCGCTGGTTCTGTTCCGCGCGGTGTGGCCTCTGCTCAGCCAGCGACGCCTGCTGCTGCCGCTGGTTATGCAGCAGGGCATTTACTGCTTCTACTCGCGGCGACTTGTGAGGGCGATCGCCCGGCTCGTCAACGACCGGTCCTGCCTGGAGATCGCCGCCGGGGACGGCACGCTCTCACGGTTTCTCCGCGACGAAGGTGTCTCCATCACCGCGACAGACGACTTCAGCTGGGACCACGCCATCCAGTTCGGTGGCGACGTCGAGCGGCTGGACGCGCGACAGGCCCTACGAACCCATGCACCCGAGGTGGTCGTGTGCTCGTGGCCGCCTCCGGGGAACAGCTTCGAAAAGCACGTGTTCAATACCCCTAGTGTTCAACTGTACATCCTGCTGACCAGCCGTCACGCCTACGCCGCTGGGAACCCGGACGCCTATACCGCGCAGAGGGGCTTCGACGTGCAGCACGACCCCATTCTTAGCCGCCTTATCCTGCCCGACAACGTCGACGGTGCCGTCTACCTCTTCCGCCGTCGACCTGACGCGCCCGCTGCATTACCGCACCGTGGGGCGGAGACAGCCGCACCGCCGTGCACGAAACGACCGCCCGGACCCCTTGCCCCGTCCCATCGAGAGGCTTGATGAGGGCATAGGCGGTCAGGACCGCCGGGTCGCCCATTGCCGTGGTGCTGCGCGGCGCGCTGCTGGCGGTCCCACACGTGCAGGGACTGCGCTACACGAAGACCCGAATAGTTCCGGACGGCTGTCCAGCCACCAAGGTGAGTGGGCTCACATCGGCCTGGTCGTACCCGCCGCGCGTCTGACACCTGGGTGCGTGGTCTGCAAAATCTCCGTCTCCGAAATGTCTGCCAATACCGCGTGCCCTGTCGCTGGCGGGGAGAGGTTGCCGTCTCCACCGCGATCATCGTGGTCAACCACCGACCTCTGCTGCCCACGACGGTTGACCCGCCGCGAGCTCTCGCTTGAGCGGCATTACACGGTTGGCCTTTTTCAGTGCGGCGCCTGCGGTGGTCTTGCCATCGAGATCTGAGGTTGCTGCCCTGCACAGACGGCCGGGTGGTGGCGGGCCTAGGGGTTATAGAGCAGCGCCAGCGTCGTCCCCGCCGCCAGCACCAAGAGCAGGCCCGTCAGCCGGTCGAGCCGCAACGGGCGACTACCAATCGCAGCGGGCACGACCGCCAGCCATAACCCGGCCGGGACCAGCCACCAGCCCCACACGCCGTGCTCCTCCCAGGGCCAGTGCGAAACGTTTCCTGTCGCTATCACCAGCGGGGTAAGCGCGGCGACCGAGCCAAGTGGCACGACGACGGCCAGCAGCACCACGAGCCAGGTGAGGGCACGGCGGCGACCGGAGGCGGCGGCGCACATACCTGCGGCCGGGGAACTCTGCGACAAGGTCACCGCGCTAGCATGCCGTACGGCGCGCGACCTCGCTGTCGCGACCAAACTGCAGAAATGCCCCTGCGTTGAAGGCGTTGGTCGACAGCGCAGCGCCGTATCAGGAGTCCGTGCGACGGTGTGCTTGACCCGAGCTAGCAGGTCAACTTCAGCGACCGGGCCTGAATTCTGGGATCACCTTCGACGGCGAGCGGCTTAAATCACGGCGCGACTTCGGAGGTGGTCGCCGGTAGAGGTGGACGATCGCCGGACGGATGGACTGTGGCACGTGCAGGTGTGCCGGTCGACATGGCGGCCCTGGCTCACCGTCGCCTTGGAAGACGGCCGCAGCTAACGTCATACACATGCCGAGACCAGGGCCCCGCCGACCCATCGTCACCGTACGCGTCGACCAAGAGGACCTCACTGAAGTTGACCGGCTCGCCACCGCCGAGGGTGTCGGCCGGTCGGAGATGGTCCGCCGACTACTCGTTGAGGCCATGGCCGCTCGCCGCGCCTGACACCACCGGTCGCACCGTGGGCGCGTGTCCCCGCCCACGGACGTCCGTGCCGCCTGGCACTTGTGGGGCGTCGCTCCTACGTCCAAGCATCCGCGCCGGGGCCACCTGGTAGTCCGGCAAATATCCCCAGCTGGCCATCGGCATACGTTCCCGATGCCGGGATGTGAAGGTTCGTGTCGCCACTGCTCTGGCGGTCCTACTGCTCCTGCCGGCGTGCTCGTCTGCGGTCAACGAACCGGATCCCACCGCACAGATGTGCCAAGGGTTCCGGCAGTCGGACGCGGCGCTTCTCCTAGAGCCGGCGAACCTTGTCGCAGCCCTGATAGACCCTGCTGTGGCGGACCCGTCCAGGGCTGAGGTCGAGGAGATGGTCCGGGCAGCGGTCCTGGAGCCTTCAGGTGAGCCGAAGGTCGTGCTGCTCCAGCTCGGCCTCGATGAGGGCCAAAGCCCTGGGCCCTACCCCGTGCAGCCGGGCGAGGTCGGACCGTGCGACGCCGGCCAGCTGAGCGAGTGAGGTGTAACCGGCGTCGGTGAGTGCGAGCGTTGCGGGGGCGCCGATGCTGGGAAGCTCCTCTAGCGGCGTAGTCACGCTGTGACGGTGTCAGGGCTCACGCCGCGGTGTCCAGCAAGCGATCCCCCTGCGGGACGGCCCCAGGGCCACGACGACGCCGGCGGGCCCCCACGGTGTCACCGCTAGGCGGTGGTCTCGCGGGTGACCGCCGCTTGCACCTCGCCCCCGGTTCTGAGCGGGCGGGTTTGCGCCTAACGGCCGAGGTAGACGGCGAAAGCACCGACCCCCACCGCGAAAACGCCCACTCCGACTGCGACGACTGTCGGGACGCCTCCAGGGCGCGATGGCCAGCGGGGGGCAAGCACCTTGGCGAAGGCAACACAACCCAGGCCGACTAGGGCTATCGCGAGACCGAAGATCGCGGTTGGGCTCAATCTCGTTTCCTACCTTCCAGGAACTTGAAGACCCAGTAGGCCAAGATGAAAACCATTAAAGCGAGGACGAACCAGTCCGCGCCTTCGAACGCCCCTCCACCGCGACCGCCGCCGGCGTTCAAGCCGTGAAATAGTGTCAATGTCACGCAAACACCCTAAGGGCCAAGTAGGAAGCAAAGGCGATGAAGCCCACTCCTACAACCACGATGTGCCCGGTTCGCCGCCCACGGCTCATGGGTATAGCCATCGCACCCGCACGCTTCTCGACGTCACCCCCGAGAGAGGCCACACGCTCCCGGAACACCAGGAGCAGTACGCCGATGCTGAACACGACGACGCATATCACCACCACTGCCACCATGAGGCCGAGCGTACCTACGCAAGACCCGGGACGTGACTAGGGCAGAGCACGCGGAGGGAAAAGCGACGGTGGCTCGCGGTTGATCAGATGGGGCACGCGCCGTAGCCGGGGGGTCGGCCCGCGACTTGAGTAAGCGACCGGTGGCGTGACTCAGCGGATCGGGCAGGCGATGTCTGCGATCGTCTCGTTGCCGGCAGTGATGACGACGGTCGCTGCTGCTTGGCAGGTGACCCGGCCGCCCATGTAGCCGGGGCTCGTGGCGCTGATCCCGTACCGGCCGGGTGCCAGCTCTAGCCGGAACTGGCCGTCGGCGTCCGTCGGGGTGGTCCCGGACTGTCCACCGTCCGAGGCCGGCCACGCGACCTCGCCAGGCACGGGCAACGGCGACACCCCGGGGGGGCCGCCGACCAGCTGGAGGGTCCCGACCACGGCGCCGGTGGGTGGCGGGGGGGCTGGTGTGGCGAAGGCGCCGCAGCCGCCGGTCAAAATGGTCTCGGGGTCCGGCACCTCGTCGAATCCGACGGTGCCGCTAGGTCCCAGGACGCGCGGCCCTGACTCGCTCGAAGCGATCCAGAACGACATGGGTGGCTGCTCGAAGGGCCCCGGCGGCGTGGTCAGCTGTGAGACCCAGTACCGGCCGTCGAAGACGATGTAGCCGCCGCAGCCGTACCGCAGCGAGTACTCGTAGAACTCCCCCGGCACGACCCCGGGCCCGCACGGGGGAGTCGTCTCAGCACCGGTGCAGACGCCGTCCGGCCCCTGGCCGTCGCCGGGGCCGGGGAGGGGGCCGCAGTAGGAACCGGTCGCAAAGCTGGGCTCAGTGGTGTCAGCCGGGCAGGGTACGGCCGGCGGCGGGGGCCCACCCCGCTGCGCCTGCCCGGGCGGCAGGTTCGTGGCCGCGTCGGATGGCACCGCCGTGGGCGGCTCGCCCACCATGGCCGGGGGCGAGGGCGAGGTGACTGCCCGCCCAGCGATGGGTGCGTCTTCGCCCCCCGGCTGGTCAGAGAGGCCCCCGCCGAAGATCGCCGTCGCAGCGACCACCACGAGGGACAGAGCGGCGGTGGTGGCGACGGACCAGCGGGTGCGGTGGCGGGTCCTGGCCTCGCGCACTACCTGGTCCGGGTCCAGCAGCCGGGGAGGTTCGGGTGCCGCGGCGTCCAGGCGGCGGCGCAGGTCGTCAGTCATGGCTGTTCTCCGTCCGTGCCAGGTCGACCATCGAGGGATGGCGCCGCAGCGCCGTAAGGGCTTTCGAGGTCTGGCTCTTGACGGTGCCGACCGAGCACCGCAGCGCGTCGGCTGTCGCCTGCTCGGAGGCGTCGTCGAAGAAGCGGAGCACGATCACCGCGCGCTGCCGTGGTGGCAGCGCCTGCAGCGCCGCGACCAGGACCAGCCGGTCGTCCGGGTCGTCCTGCGCGCTGGTGGTTGTCTCGGGCAGCTGGTCCACGGGCTGCTCGCCCGTCCACCGGCGGGCGCGCCAGTCCCGAGACGTCGTCACCAGCACCCGACGCACGTAGGCATGGGCCTGGTCGCCACCTCCGAGCCGGCGCCACCGCGGCCAGACGGCCACCAACGCCGTCTGCACCAGGTCCTCAGCCGTCGCCCAGTCACCGGTCAACAGCCACGCCAGCCGCAGCAGCGACCGCTGGCGCTGCACCACGTACTGCCGGAAGTCCCCGACCACATCCACGGACACCTCCGGCCCTCACCACCTACACCGCCTGGACCTACCGAAAGGTTGCCCCAAGAACCACGGGGTCGAAGCGACCGCACAGCCGATAGATCGCCCCCGCGTGGCGCGGACGGGCACATGCGCGCCGAAAGCCGACCGCAACTGAGGACGCGCGCCGTTCGGGGCGCTTCAGCCCGGGACCCCGGCGTACCCCGTGCCGCAGAGGATCGGTGAACGGGACGGAACGACGTCAGGCGGCACAGCCGGGTGGGTGTCGGCGGCCGCGACATGCCCGCGTAGGTTCGGTCGGGACGATGTCTGGGGCCGGTTCCCGGACCGTCGAGCAGCTGGCCGGGGGAAGCATGAAGGCTCGAGTCTGGGCGCCGGTGGCGTTGGGGGCGCTGCTGGTCGTCGGCGTGCTGGGCGTGCGAGGCGACAGCGCGGCCGATGAGGAGGACCTGCGGGCCGAGGCGCCATCGACGCTGACGGCGGAGCCGTCTGTGGACGACAGGGCGGAGCCGGGTGCAGTGCGGCTCGCGGCGGACGGGATCGAGGGGATGCGTCTGGGCTCACCCGGGACCGGGTTCGTGTCGCCGATCCTGGGCAGCGGGGGCGAGCCTATCGCGGCTGAGGACCTGCCGGGCGGGTGCATGCCAGCCTTCGAGTCGGGTTCCGTGCAGGGTCGGACGTGGGATACCCGAGCCTGGCTCGTCGACGACGTGGTCTCTGCGGTGCTGGTCTCCCGCCGCAACACGAACCTGGTGACGCCCGCCGGGTTGAGCACCTGGCTGGGGCCGACGTTGGGTTCCCCTGTCGAGGCTGCGAGCGAGCTCCCCGGGGCGCGGACCAGGACCGAGCGACCTGCCGGGGCGCAGGGCCCCGAGGTGACGGTGGTTGTGGCGTCGGCCGATGGTGTCGAGGTCGTCTTCTCTGACGTCGTCTTCGACGTCGAAGCGGTCCCCGAAGAAGCCCGCGGACGCATCACCACCATCGAGGTGCGCCACCCACGCGCCCGAGCGTGCTCAGAGGAGGCGCTGGTCGCGTTCTCCCCGTCGGCGCTGGAGGGCGTGGCGACGGACCAGGTGCTCGGGCTGGACGGCCTCACCGCCGCACCGATCGGGTCGGACGCGACCGTCCTGGAGGACCTGCCGCGCGTACAGCCGCAGGGAGGCGGTCTCGGTGGCTGCGAAGCGTTCTTCCTGGCAACGGGCACCGGGAGCGTCCGGGTGGTGGCAGTGGACGGCGTCGTGGTGTCCACGTCGCTGTGGGGGGACGCCGGCGACGGCACCTACGGTGAGTTCCCTTTCCGGCTGGGGATGACGGCCGAGGAGGTCTCGGCCGCGGTACCCGCAGAGGCCGGACCTGCGCTGGAGATCGGCACCGACGCGGTCGAGGTGATCCTCGGGCAGCGGCTCATCCGGTTGGACCTCGCCCCACCCGTGCACTGGGTCGAGGACGTCGACGTCCCCGTGTCGCACGGCCCCCCGGCCGTCTCCACGATCACCGTGCAGGACCTCGGCGTCAGCGACGAGGCCGTCGACTGCTGAGCCGACCTCGTCCCCTCGACGACGCGGACAACAGCGGATGCTCCTGACGATCGGTCGCTGACCTCACTACGTACCGAGGCACCCCAGCACGACTGGGAGGCTGAGCCGGTGTCTCCGCGAGCCCTCCCAGCCGCTCGACGGCGCGTTCTCGAGGCTGTGGCGTCTCGCGTGCCCGTGAGGGACGAGGACTGCGTGCGGGTGGGCGTCGACGGGGTCGACGGAGCCGGTAAGACCGTCTTCGCCGATGACCTCGCCG
>NZ_JBBEOI010000054.1 GCF_037860755.1 Aquipuribacter hungaricus
GGCGACGTCGCGGGCGCCGGCGGCCGCGGCGGCACGGACGGCGCCCGCGTCGACGGCGTTGCAGTGGCAGACGGTGGCGTCGTCCGGCAGGGAGGCCGCGTCACCCGCGGTGCCGGCGGCTCCTCCGGCGCCCGCAGGACCGGCGGGGCCGCTGCCGAACAGCAGGTGGCGCCGGTCGGGCGGGACGGGGCTGCCACGGTCGAAGGCCAGGGTGAGCGCCCCCACGGAGCCGAGGTCGCCGAGCAGGATCCCGCCGACGACCCGGCCGCCGCGGAGCACGGCCTTGGCGTAGACGCCGCGCGAAGGGTCGGTCCAGGCGAGGACCTCCAGGTCGCCGTCGCTGTCCTCGGGGGCGGGGCGGACCTCGCCCATCGAGGCCAGGTCGATGCCGCCGGCCTTGAGGCGGGTGACGCTGCCGCGCGGCTGCCAGGTCGTCGGCGGGTCGTCCGGAGCGGCGGTCAGCGTCGTGGCCAGGGCCGCGGCCTGCTCCCAGGCGGGCTGCACGAGCCCGCCGACGGTCGAGCCGCCGTCCGGGTCGAGCACCTCGGCGCAGTCGCCGACCGCGGACACGGCGGGGTCGTCGGGGCTGGTGAGGGTGCGGTCGACGACGACGCCGCGGGCCGTGGTCAGCCGGGCCTCGCGGGCGAGCCGGGTGCTGGGCCGGACCCCGACGGCGAAGACGAGCAGGTCGCACTCGAGGACGTGGCCGTCGGCCAGGCGCACCCCGACGAGCCGGTCCGTACCGTGGCCGGTGAGCACCTGGGTGGCGCGGGTGCCCAGGTAGGCGGTGATGCCGAGGCCGGCGAGGCGGCGCCGGAGCATCGTGGCGGCGGGGCCGTCGAGCTGGCCGTCCATGAGCCGGTCGGGCATCTGCACGACCTCGACCGACAGGCCCCGGGCGGCCAGGCCGCGGGCGGCCTCCAGGCCGAGCAGGCCGCCGCCGACGACGACCGCGCGCCGGGCGGTGGCGGTCGCGGCGACGAGGCGCCGGCAGTCGTCGAGGGTGCGGAACGCGGTGGCCTGCGGGTGCAGGGAGGCGCCGCGGTCGGGGTCGGTCGGGTCGTGGCGGAGCAGGCCCGGCAGCGGCGGCAGGACCGGCGCGCTGCCCGTGGCCAGGACCAGGCGGTCGTAGGGCAGGTGGCTGCCGTCGGCCAGGTGCACCGTCCGCGTGCTGCGGTGCACCCGCGCGACCCGGGTCCCGGTGACGACCCGCACGGTCGAGCCCTCCCAGGCGCCGGGCGGGGCGAGCGCGAGGTCGTCCTCGCGGTGGGTGCCGGCGAGCACCCCGGACAGCAGGACGCGGTTGTAGGCCTCGGTCGGTTCGTCGCCGACGACGGTGGTCTGCCAGCGCCGCTCGGTGTCGCGGGCGGCGACCTCCTCGACCAGGCGGGCGCCGGCCATGCCGTTGCCGACGACGACGAGGTGCCGGGTGCGGGTGCTCATGCGGTCTCCTCGGGGTCGGTCATCCCGCGGACGGGAGCCGCGCGCTCCAGGCGGACGGCGCAGGCCTTGAACTCGGGCATCCGCGACGTGGGGTCCAGCGCGGGCGGGGTGAGGGAGTTGGCGCGCCCGGCGCCGCCCCAGTGGAAGGGCATGAAGACGGTGTCGGTGCGGACGGTCGGGGTGAGCCGGGCGGGGGCCTCGGCGACGCCGTGGCGGCTGGTCACGCGGACCAGGTCGCCGTCGCCGATCCCGTGGGCGGCGGCCAGGACGGGGTGGACCTCCACGAACGACGACGGGGCGCTGCGCACCAGCGACGGCACCCGGCGGGTCTGCGCGCCCGACTGGTACTGGGCGAGCACGCGACCGGTGGTGAGCAGCCACGGGAACTCCGCGTCGACGTCCTCGACCAGGGCGCGGTGCTCGACGGCGTGCAGGACCGCGCGGCCGTCGGCGGTGGGGAAGCGGTCGACGAACATCCGCGGGCTGCCCCAGTGCACGCCGTCGCTGCCGTCCGCCGCGACCGCGTCCCAGCCGACGTGGCTGTAGTCGGCGCGGCCACCGGCGCTGGCGCGGCGGAGTTCCTCGAAGACCAGCCGGGGGGCGGCGGGGAAGGCGTCCGCGGGGAAGTCCGTCCCGGCGCCGAGGCGGTCGGCGAGCCCGGCGAGCACCTGCAGGTCGGTCCGGCAGCCGACGGGGGCGTCGACGGCCTTGCGGCGGCGGACGACCCGGCCCTCGAGGGTCGTCATCGTGCCGTCCTCCTCGGCCCACATGGTCGTGGGGAGGACGACGTCGGCCACGGCGGCCGTCTCGGACATGACCAGGTCGGTGACGACGAGCAGGTCGAGGGCGGCGAGCCGGTCGGACACGTGCCCGGCGCGCGGGGCCGACACGACGGGGTTGGAGCCCGCGAGCAGCAGCACGCGCGGCCCGTCGGGCCGGCCGCAGGCGTCGAGCAGCTCGTAGGCGGAGCGTCCGGGGCCCGGCAGGGATGCGGGGTCGACGCCCCACACCCCGGCGACGTGGGCGCGGGCAGCCGGGTCGCTGATCGAGCGGTAGCCCGGCAGCTGGTCGGCCTTGAGGCCGTGCTCCCGCCCGCCCTGGCCGTTGCCCTGGCCGGTGAGGCAGCCGTAGCCGGCGTGCGGCCGGCCGGGGAGCCCGAGCACGAGGGCCAGGTCGATGGCGGCCAGCACGGTGTCGGTACCGGTGGCGTGCTGCTCGGAGCCGCGGGCGGTGAGGAGCACCGCGCCGCGGCCGCCGGCGACCGGGGCGTGCGAGGCGACCAGGCGGGCGAGGGAGCCGACCTCGCCCGCGGGCACGCCGGTCAGCCGCTCGACCCGCTCCGGCCAGTACCGGCGCGCCGCGGCCCGCAGCTCCTCGATGCCGCGGGTGCGCCCGGCGACGTACGCCGCGTCCTCCAGGCCGTCGCGCAGGACGACGTGCAGCAGCCCGAGCAGCAGCGCCATGTCCGAGCCGGGCAGCGGCTGGACGTGGACGTCGGCGGCCGCGGCCGTCGGGGTGCGCCGGGGGTCGACCACGACGACCGTGCCGCCGGCCTCCTGCACCGCCTGCACGTGGGCCATGAACGGGGGCATCGTCTCCGCGGGGTTGCTGCCGAGCAGGACGAGGACCCCGGTGCCGACCAGGTCGCGGACCGGGAACGGCAGCCCCCGGTCGACGCCGAGCGCCGCGTTGGCCGCGGCCGCCGCGCTGCTCATGCAGAAGCGGCCGTTGTAGTCGACCTGCGAGGTGCGCAGCGCGACCCGGGCGAGCTTGCCGAGCGCGTAGGCCTTCTCGTTGGTGAGCCCGCCGCCGCCGAACACCGCGACCGCGTCCCGGCCGTGCGCCACCTGCGCCGCTCTGATGCCGGCCGCCACCACGTCGAGCGCCTCGTCCCAGCCGGAAGGCACGAACCGGCTGGTCCGGTCGCCCGGGACCTCGCGCAGCAGCGGGGTCCGCAGCCGCTCGGGGTGCTCGAGCAGCTCCGCCGCCGACCAGCCCTTCTGGCACAGCCGGCCCAGGCCCGCTGCGGACGCCCGCGGCTGCACCTGCACGCGCGGCGAGGGCAGCCCCGTCGTCCGGTCGGCCACGGTGAGCGTCATCCCGCACTGCAGCGCGCAGTAGGGGCAGTGGGTGGCCACCCCGGCGGGTGCCTGCCCGGGGACGGCCGACCGGTCGGCGGCGGTGGTCGTCATGTCAGACGCCGGCCCGGGCGAAAAGGGTGCCGGGACGGACGTAGACCGACCAGGTCACGGCGACGCAGGCGACGTAGAAGGCGAGGAACGCGACGAACGCCGCGGTCACGCCCCCCGTCGCCAGGTACGACTCCGACAGCCCGCGCGGGATGAACACCCCGCCCGCGGCGCCCACGGCGGAGATGAGCCCGATGGCGGACGCGGCCTCCCGGCGGGCGCGGGCGGCGGTCTGCGGCCCGTCCTCGCCCCGCGCGGCCGCCAGCTCCGCGGCCTCGGCGCGGAAGATGATCGGGATCATGCGGTAGGTCGAGCCGTTGGCCGCCCCCACGAGGACGAAGAGGACGAGGAACGCGGCGAGGAACGCCGTGAAGCTGCCCGAGGCGAGGGCGGCGAGGATGAGCCCGACGGTCGCGGCCATGGCGAGGAACGCGACCAGGGTGACGCGGGCCCCACCGAGCCGGTCGGCCAGCCAGCCGCCGAACGGCCGGGCGACCGAGCCGACGAGGGCGCCGAGGAAGGCGTAGCTGGCCAGGTCGACGGCGGGGAACTCGTTGCGGATGAGCAGGGGGAACGCGGCGGAGAAGCCGATGAACGAGCCGAACGTGCCGATGTAGAGGAACGACATCACCCAGGTCTGGCGGCGCGCCGCCGCGGCGGCCTGACCGGCGAAGCTGAAGGTCGCCGAGCCGAGGTTGTCCATGAAGAAGAACGCGCCGACGGCGGCGAGCACGACCAGCGGCACCCACATCAGGGCGGCGTTCTGCAGGTAGAGGTCCCGGCCGGCCTCGGTGGTGCCGACCACGCCGCCGACCACGGCGATCCCGCCGACGAGGACGGCCTTGGGCACGAGCAGCTGGACGACCGCGACGCCGATGTTGCCGCCCGCGGCGTTGAGGCCCAGCGCGAGGCCCTTCTCGCGGTCGGGGAAGAAGTGGCTGATGCTCGCCATCGACGAGGCGAAGTTGCCGCCGCCGACGCCCGCGGCAGCCGCGGTGAGCAGGAAGAACCAGTACGGCGTCGTGGGGTCCAGCACCGCCGTGGTGAGCATGCCGAGCGGCACCAGCAGGAGCAGCGCGCTGACGACGGTCCAGTTGCGGCCGCCGACCAGGGCGGGCATGAACGTGTACGGCACCCGCAGGACCGCGCCGACGATCGCCGCGGTGGACACCAGCCAGAACAGCTGGTCGGTGGAGAAGGCGAACCCGGCGGCCGGCAGGAACGTCACGGTGATGCTGAACAGCAGCCAGACGGAGAAGCCGATGTTCTCCGCGAGGATGGACCAGACGAGGTTGCGGCGGGCGACGGGGCGGCCGAGCGGCGACTCCCAGTACGCGCGGTCCTCGGGGTCGTAGCCGTCGACCCACCGGCCGCCGAGCCGGACGAGGGGGCCGGTCGTGCGGGTCGTGGCTGCCGTGGGCGTACCGGTCGTGGCCGTGGTGGGGGCTGCCGTCGTCGCTGCCGTGGCTGCCGCGGAGGCGCGGGACGGCTGGGCGGGGGGCGTCTGGGCGGGGGGCGTCGTCGCCGGGGCCGGGGTGGTGGTGGCCATGGGGTGTGCTCCCGTCGGTCGGGCCGCAGCAGGTCTGCGTGCCGTGCGGCCGACGCTAGGAAGAGCGTGTGTCGGGGGACCGCGTCCGGTGTGACCAGTCGGGAACCTTCCCCTCACGCCGCCGACGGGCCGGTGTGAGGGGCAGGGCCGACGGGGGCGGCGCAGCGGTCGGCGAGGACCTGGACGAGCTCCGGCGCGACGCCGACGGGCTCCGCGACCACGACCGCCCCGGCCGCCAGGGCCTGGGCGCGCGCCTTGTCCGGCAGGTACCCGGGGCCGACGAACAGGCCGCCGACGGCGACGCTGTGCCCCTGGGCGACCAGCGCGGCGACGGCCTGGCCGGGGGTGGGCTCCGCGGCCGAGGCGTAGGCGCTCACCGCGGGCAGGCCGTGGCGCTCGCCCCAGGCCGCGGCGGTCTGCTCGAGCTCGGCACGTGCGGGCGCCGACGACGTGCCCGCCGACGCCATGACGAGCGCGGTCGGGCGGACCCCGTCGGGCAGGTCGGTCTCGGCCAGGCGGCGGTCGAGGGCGTCGAGCAGCGCGGGGTGGCCGACGAGCGGGCCCTGGACGTGGACGTCGGCGCCGTCCGCGGTTGCCGCGCACGACGCGAGCGCCTCCGGCAGGTCGACGGTCACGTGGTAGGCCGGGGTGAAGAGCAGGGGCTGCACGCGGACGGTGCGGTGGCCCCGGGCGGCGAGGGCGTCGACGGCCTCCTGCGGCCGCGGCCCGGCGTGGTCGAGCTGGGACACGACGACCTCGGTGCCGAGCCGCTCGCCGAGCGCCGCCGCCAGGCCGTCGGTGACCGCGCGGGAGCGGGGGTCGCGGCTGCCGTGGGCGACGAGGACGACCGGGTCGGGCTGCATGGCGGGCGCCAGGGCGACGACCTCGCCGACGACGACGATCCCGGGCGGGCGGACACCGGCCTGCTCCGCGCGGCCGGCGATGTCGGCGAGGGTGCCGACCACCCGCCGCTGGCGCTCGCCGAATCCGTCCTCGAGCACCGCCGCGGGGGTGGTGGCCGACCAGCCGAGCGCCACGAGCCGGTCCGCGGTCGCGGCCAGGCCCGAGACGCCCATGAGCAGGACGAGGGTGCCCTCGGTCGGCACCTGGCCGGCCCGCAGGTCCTCGTGGGCGGACAGCACGGTGAAGGAGCGCGAGACGCCGCGGTGGGTGACGGGGATGCCGAGCGCCGCGGGCACGGACACCGCGCTGGTGACGCCGGGCGTGACCGCGACGGTGACGCCGGCCTCCCGGCAGGCCAGCAGCTCCTCCCCGCCCCGGCCCAGGACGAACGGGTCGCCGCCCTTGAGCCGGACGACCCGCCGGCCGCGGCGCGCGTGCTCGACGAGGAACAGGTTGATCTCGTGCTGCGGCACGGGGTGGTGGCCGGCGGTCTTGCCGACGTCGACGAGCTCGACGTCGGGGTCCAGCTCGTCGAGGACGGAGGTCGGGGCCAGGGTGTCGTGGACGACGACGTCCGCCTGGGCGAGCAGGCGCCGGGCACGGGTGGTGAGCAGGCCCGGGTCGCCGGGGCCGCCGCCGACGAGGTCGACCCTGCCGGGTCCGGGACGGTGGCGGCGCAGCGGCAGCGACCCGGTGTCCAGCGCCGTGGCGACGGCGTCGCGCAGCCGGGCGGCCCGGCGGGGGTCCCCGCCCGCGGTCACGGCGACCGAGACGTCGTCGACCCGGGCGACGGCGGGGAACCAGGCGCTCGACGCGGCGGCGTCGGTGGCGTCGACGCACCACACCCGGCGCTGCTCGGCGTCGGCGGCGACCCGGGAGTCGGTGGCGCGGTCGCCGGTGGCGGTGTGGACGAACCAGGCCCCGTCCAGGTCGGCGGGCTCGTAGCCGCGGGAGTGCCAGGTGACGCGGCCGGCGCGGGCGTGCTCGGCCAGGTCCTCGCACAGCTCGGGCGCGACGACGTGGACTTCTGCGCCGCCGTCGAGCAGGGCCCGGGTGCGGCGGGCGGACACCGGACCCCCGCCGACGCAGACGACCCGGCGGCCGGTGAGGCGGAGGCCGACGGGGACGGGGGTGCCATTCGGGGTTCCCGGGTTCTCGTCGGCGACCGGCGCGTGGCCGGGGGCGTGGACTGGCGCCTGGGCGGTGGCGTGGACCGGTGCGTGCCCGGCGGCATTGATTGGCGCCTGGGCGGGGGCGTGGGCCCGGGCGGGGGCGTGCGGGGGCAGGGGCGTCGAGGTCGGCGTCACGGGGTCCCCCGGTGGGTGCTGTCGGTCGTCCCGGCGCGGCGTCGGCACGCGTCAGGCCCGGTCGTCGACCGGGTCCGTCGGACGCTAGGGCCGGGTCGGGCGGGTCGGGCCGGGGGTGAGCAGACGTTGACCGACTCGTCACACCACGACACGAGCCCGAAACGGACGCCGGTGGCTGCGCGTGCGGCTGGCGCCCGCGACTGGGACGGAACGGGTGCCGGCGGGGCAGTCGGACGACCGTTCGGTCCCACTCGCGGTCCCCACTCGCGGTCCCGGGTGCGATGGGGGCGGCCGAGTGACGTCCCGGACGGGAGTCGGGTGGGGCGGCGGCGACGACCAGCCGGCGACGGCGGACGGGACCCGCGGCTCTGCGGCGGAGGATGGGCGCATGGCGGTCGAGGCGATGGCGGGCGACACACCCACGGGCGACAGGCGGACGGTGGACGGGCTGGTGCTCGCCGGGGGCGCGGGGACGCGGTTCGGCGGCGACAAGACGGCAGCCGTCGTGGGCGGGCGGACCCTGCTGGGCCGGGCCGTCCAGACCATGGTCGACGCGGGGACCGGGACGGTCGCGGTCGTCGGGCCGCGGCTCCCCGACGACCTGGACCTCGGCGTCCGCCCGACCGACGCACGCCCGACCGACCCCACGTCGCGGCTCGTCCTCACCCGGGAGGACCCGCCCGGCTCGGGACCCGTCGCCGGGCTGCTCGCCGGGCTCCGGGAGCTGACGGCACCGACCGTCCTCGTCCTGGCCGCCGACCTGCCGGGGGTGACCCGCGCGGTGCTCGCCGACCTGCTCGACGCGCTCGACGCGGACCCGGGTGCCGAGGCGGCCGTCGCCACCGACGCCGACGGACGGGCGCAGTGGCTCACCGCGGCCTACCGGACGGCCCCGCTGCGGGCGGCCTGCGAGGCGGCGGTGGCGGGCGCGACCGGTGAGCGCGGGCCGTCGGTCAAGGGCGTCGTCGGGCGGCTGGCCGTGGCCGAGGTGGCCCCTCGGCCCGGGTGGGGCAGGCTGGTCGACGTGGACACCCCCCAGGACCTCACCCGCGCCGTGCTCGACGACTGGGCGCGCCGGCTCTCCGACGAGCTCGGGCTGCAGGCGGCGCTCGCCGGCACCGACGCCCCCGCGGTCGTCGACCTCGTCCTCGACCTGGCCAAGGACGCCGCGCACACCATCGCCCGCCCCGCGGCCCCGATCACGACCTTTGCGCTAGGCGTGGCCGCCGGGCTCGCGGCCGGTGGCGGGCAGGCGGCCGACCTGACCGCCCTCCGCGCCCGCATCGACGCGCTCATCGACGCCCACGACGGGTCCGCTCCCCAGGCCTGACCCCGCGACCGGGCGCCCTCGGGCCTCGGGCCGGGTCTGTGGACGGCGAGAGGGCGCTCGTGACCGCGGCACCGGCGCGCCGCGGTCACCGGTGACCGCTCACGAGCGGCCCGCTCACGGGGCAGCCTCGTCCCGCCCGGGGCGGGGTGTGGACGACGAGAGGGCTCGAGTGACGCCCGCCCCCGGCGTGTCGCCGTCATACGGGCCCTCTCGCAGCGGGCGGCGGCGGCCAGCTCCGGCGCTCGCCCCAGCGGCAGGTGCCGCTCAGCCCCGCGCCGGCCAGCCCCGACGCCCGCCAGCCCTGGCGTCAGCCCCCGCCCCCCCCCCCCCCCCCTGGCGCGGGGCGAAGGGCACCCTGACGGGGGCCAGGCGGCCGGGGGAGGGGGGGGGGGGCAGGGCCTCGCGCCAGCGGTGCAGCGGGTAGACCGCGCCGAGCACGTCGCCCTCGCCGCCCACGCCGTCGCCGAGCGGGGCCTCCTGGGCCAGCCGGAGAGCGGTCGGGAACGCGTCGCCGGCGCTGGCGTAGGTGCCGACCAGCTCCAGCTCGCGGAACCAGGCCGGGCTGAGGTCCGCCCCGGTCGCCGGCATGCCGGACAGGACGACGCGGCCGCCCGCGCGGGTGGTGCGCAGCGCCATGTCGAGCGAGCTGGCCGAGCCGACCGCGTCGACGGCCACGTCGACGCCGCCCAGCAGGTACTCCTGGTCCATCCGCGACGCGATGCCCGGCAGGCGGGTCTGCACGGTGAGGGCCTGCGTGAGCCGGCGGACGCCGCGCAGCGCCTCGGCCGGCTGCACCACGTCGGTGGCGCCGAACCGGCGGGCCAGGGCGGCCTGCGCGGAGTGCTTGGCGACGACGACGATGCGGCCCGCCGGCGTGAGCTGCCGGATGGCGAGGGTGGCGAACAGCCCCACCGCGCCGGCGCCGGAGACGAGGACGGTCTGGCCCTCCTCGACGCGGGCCTGCGAGGCGAGGCGGACCGCGCAGGCCAGCGGCTCGACGAGCACGGCGCGCGTGTCGGACAGGGTCTCGGGCACTACGTGCAGCTGCGAGCGGTGGACGACCAGGCGCTCGCCCCAGCCGCCGCCGGTCGAGGCGCAGTAGCCGGTCTGCAGGCCGGGACGCAGGTGACCGACGCTCACCCGGTCGCAGCGGTTGGTGTGGCCGGCGGCGCACTGCTCGCAGGCGTCCAGGCCGCGGGCGGCGCAGGCGAGCACGGGGTCGACGACGACCCGGGTCCCGGCGGGCAGGTCCTCGCAGTCCTGGGTGAGCGTGCCGACGATCTCGTGGCCCGGCACGCACGGCATGGACGAGACGCCCGCGAAGTACAGCGACGTCGTGCCCGTGACCGCGCCCAGGTCGGAGCCGCAGATCCCCGACAGGTGGACCTTGAGCTCGGCCCAGCCCGCGCGGCGGACCACCGGCTCGTTGCGGGTGGTCAGCCGGACCGGCGCCAGCGGGCCGACGAGCAGACCGGGGACGCCGCCCGCCGCGGTGATGGCCCGGGCGGCCGCGTACCGGGGGACCGAGCGGAACAGCTCCAGCGCCAGCATCACGCGGCTCATCCAACCGCACCCGCAGGGCCCGGCAGGACGCGCCCCGGTCAGCCGGGCAGGCGCGCCTGGGAGGTGTCGATGCTCGGCAGCTGCAGGCGCGGGCTGCGCCCGGCGGTGCCCCAGTCCTCGATCGGCCAGCGCAGCTTGCGCGCCTCGCGGTACAGCGTGACGTCCGGGCTGACCGCCGTCGGGCGGCCCACGGCCTGGAGCATCGGCAGGTCGGAGTGGGAGTCGGCGTAGCCGTAGGCCTGCGACAGGTCCGCGCCCTCGACCGACGCGTACCGCTTCAGCCAGGCCGCGCGCGCCTCGCCGACCAGGGGCGGGCGGGTGAGGAACCCGGTGCAGCGGCCGCGGGAGTCGGTGTCGAGCTCGGCGGCGACGATCTCGTCGAACAGCGGCGCGAGCGGGCGGGTGATGGGGGTGACCGCCCCGGTGATGAGGACGGTCCGGTGCCCGGCCGCGCGGTGCTCGCGCACCCGCCGGATCGCGGCGCCGCTCACCCGCTCCAGCACGTGGGGGGTGAGGGTCTCGTCGACCATCTCCTCCAGCGCCCGCAGGTCGGCGCCCTCGTAGCGGCGGTAGGCGCTCCGGATCAGGGCACCGCGGTCGCGCCGCTCGGCGCGCAGGTACAGCGGCAGCCGGGCCGCGGTCGCCGCGAGCTCGCGGACCTTGCCGGCGGCCGACAGCTCGGGCAGCCGCACCCACAGGTAGGTCTCGATGATGTTGCTGCTCAGCAGCGTGCCGTCCATGTCGAACACGGCAAGCACCGGCGCGGCGTCGGGGTCGACCGGCTCGGACGGGTCGCGGGGGGCGACGACGCGGGGCGCGGGGCCGCCGGAGCGGCCGCGCCGGCGGCGGATGACGTCGTAGTCGCGCACGCCCTGCGTGACGGCGGGGCAGTGCACCTCGATGAGGTAGTGCTCCCAGTCGATGACGGCGGTGTCGAAGCCGAACGTCTCCTGGTCCTCGGGGTCCATCGCCTGGTGCATGGCGAGCATGCGGTCGTCGACGAAGTACAGCTCGACCTGGGTGTAGGCGCGGTACAGGTCCATGTAGCGGCGCAGGAAGTCCAGGCGCCGCTTCTGGGTGTCGAGGTTGCGGGCGATCGAGCGGACCCGGTCGCTGCGCGGCGCCAGCGACAGCGCGCCCTCGGCCACGCCGTAGGCCTTCTCGCCCGTGGTGAGCGCGCGCTCGACGATCCGGGCGCCGGGGAAGCGCCACGTCGCCAGCCGGACCGCGCCGCGGGAGTCCATGTCGAACGGGTGCTGCGCGAAGTACTCGCGGACGTGGTCGTACAGCTGCCGGAACGTCAGCGGGTTGCGCGAGCCCGAGCTCAGGTGGACGTAGGCGGGCTCGCCGACCGGCGGCGGCGTCGCGGCCACGGCGATGATCGAGTTGACGACCAGGTCGATCGGCACGATGTCGATGACCGAGTCCGGGGCGGCCGGCAGCTCGGGCAGCTCGCCGCGGCCGTAGGCGAGGATGATCGGGTCCGCCATCTTGAAGCCCTCGATCCAGCCCGGGTGGGGCGTGGTGAGGGCGGACTCGATGATGCTGGGCCGGTACACCGTGGTCGGCAGGACCGGGGCGGCGACCTCCTCCACGACGCGCTCGCCGAGGGCCTTGGTGAAGGTGTAGACGTCGGTCCAGCCGAGGCTGCGGGCGCGCTCGCCGCCGGCGGCCTTCTGCTGGTCGGTCACCCAGGTGCGGCGGCGCTCCTCGGCGTCCGCGGCCACCGCGAGCGGCCCGGCGCGGTCGTGGTCCTTCTCGGCCTTCGCGACCAGCCTGCTGAGGACCGCCGGGGTGCGGGAGGTGTCCTCGATCCGCGCGGCGACGCGCTGGGCGGCCTCGTGCTCGGCCCGCCAGTCGACGGTGTGCTCGACCGAGACCTCCATGACCGGCCCGCGTCGGCGGCCGCCGACGTAGGCGGTCGACACGTGCACGTAGTGCAGCGGCCGGTGGCTCCCGTCCGGCTGCCGCGCGGACTCCACGACCCGCTCGACCAGGCCCTGCACGCCGACGACGTTGGTCTGGAACGCGGACTGGATCGGCGGGTCGAAGCTCACGTCGCCGGCACAGTGGACGACGACGTCCAGGTCGGTGGGTAGCGCGGGGACGTCGTACAGGTCGCCCGACAGCGTCTCCACGCGCGCCCCGGAGCCCTCGGGCAGGTCGGCGAAGATGCCCTTGCCGAGCAGCTTGGCCACCCGGTCCTCGGCGGTCTGGCCCTGCTTGGGCCGCACCATCGCCACGACCGTGCAGCCCGGGACGTCCCGCAGCAGCTTGTGCAGCAGCGCCTCGCCGACGAAGCCGGTGACACCGGTCAGCAGGATGCGCTTCCCCGCCAGGGAGTCCGCCAGTCGCATGCGGGCATCCAACCACCCATGACCTCGGGGGCAGGCCGTGGACGGGCCCGCCGCGCCCCCTCGGCGACGTGGAAGGATCGACTCCGGACCTGCAGACCTGCCAGACACGAGGAGCCCGCGATGCCCATCGCCACCCCCGAGCGCTACGCCGAGATGCTCAACGCGGCCAAGGACGGCTCGTACGCCTTCCCCGCCATCAACGTCACGTCGTCGCAGACGCTGAACGCCGTCATCCGCGGCTTCGCCGAGGCCGAGTCCGACGGGATCGTCCAGGTCTCCACCGGCGGCGCGGAGTACCTGTCCGGCCCGACCGTCAAGGACATGGTCATCGGTGCGACCGCGCTGGCGCAGTACGCGCACGAGGTCGCCCGCGCCTACGACGTGCAGATCGCCCTGCACACCGACCACTGCCCCAAGGACAAGCTCGACGGCTTCGTCCGCCCCCTGCTCGCCATGAGCAAGGAGCGCGTCGGCAAGGGCCAGGGCCCGCTGTTCCAGTCGCACATGTGGGACGGCTCGGCCGTGCCGCTGGAGGAGAACCTCCAGATCGCCGAGCAGCTCCTCGCGGAGTGCGCCGAGGCCAAGGTCGTCCTCGAGATCGAGGTCGGCGTGGTCGGCGGCGAGGAGGACGGCGTCGACAACGAGATCAACGACAAGCTGTACACGACGACCGAGGACGCCCTGGCCATGGTCGAGGCGCTCGGCACCGGCGAGAAGGGCGTCTACATGGCGGCCCTGACGTTCGGCAACGTCCACGGCGTCTACAAGCCCGGCAACGTCAAGCTGCGCCCGGAGATCCTCCGCGACTGCCAGGACGCCATCGCCGAGAAGCTCGGCCAGCCCAAGGGCAGCAAGCCCGCGCTGCTCGTCTTCCACGGCGGCTCCGGCTCGCTCCCGCAGGAGATCAGCGACGCCGTCGACTACGGCGCCGTGAAGATGAACATCGACACCGACACCCAGTACGCGTTCACGCGGCCGGTCGTCGAGCACGTCATGAAGAACTACGACGGCGTGCTGAAGATCGACGGCGAGGTCGGCAACAAGAAGGCCTACGACCCCCGCGCCTGGGGCAAGGCGGCCGAGACCGGCCTGGCCCAGCGCGTCGTCGAGGCCTGCCAGAACCTGCGCAGCGCCGGCCGCAGGCTCAGCTGAGACCTAGCACCACCAGCACGCAGCGACGGCCGCCGGGGTCTCCCCGGCGGCCGTCGTGCCCGCCGCTCGGTCTGCCGCGAGGGCTCAGTCCGTCGGGGTCGACGTCCGGCCGTCGCGCACGACGTCGAGCAGCGAGGCGATCCGCGTCGTCTCGATGAGGAAGCCGACGAGGTCCGGCGGGTCGAGCAGCCGGACCCGCTCCGGGGCGCGGGAGGCCAGGCGGGCCAGGAACGCCACGCCGGTGGAGTCCATGAACGTGACGAGGTGGCTGTCCACCTCGATCCGCCGGGTCCCGGCGAGGGCGTCGTCCGCGGCCTCGAGCAGGTCCGGCCCGAGCTCGGCGTCGATCTCGCCCGTGAGCACCACGCGCGTGGCGGCGGGCTCGAAGAGGACGTGCACCGACCCGGGGTCGACGGGACGGACGACGGGGGCGGTGGGGGCCTCGTCGGGGGCCTCGTCCTCGGCCGGCGTCGCGCTGTTCTGCGTCATCTGTCGTTCTCCTGCTCGTCCTCTGCGCCCAGGCGACCGGGCTGCTGCCGGGAGGACGCGTTGCAGGGACGCTAGCAAGCGGGGGAGGATGCCGGGGCCCTGGGCCGGGGCGGCCTGGAGGACCGGGTCGACCGCAGGGCGTCGGAAGGAGCGACCGGGTGAGCCTGAGCCAGCTGCCGCGCGTCATGGACGAGGCGGACGCTGCGGTTCTCGTGGTCGACCTCGCCAGCACCCGCGTGGAGTACGCCAACCTGCGCGCGATGGCCATGGCCGGCGACGTGTCCCTCCCGGTCGGCATCGACGAGTGGGGCCACCACGCGGGCCTGGTCTCGCCCGGCGGCGAGGACCTCACCGAGACCACCGGGCCGCTGTCCCGGGTCGCCCGGGGCGAGCCGGTGGCCGGCGAGCTGATCCGGCGCGACTCCGACAAGGCCTCTGACGACGCAGCCGGCGAGCGGCGGCGCCAGCAGGACGCCTCCGACGACGGCGGTCTCGTCGACGACGTGGTCGGACCGCTCTGGGTGACCGGGTTCCCGCTGGGGGAGTCCATGCAGGGCCGTGCGCTCGTGGTCTTCATGCGCCTGACCGGACCCGGCCTGACCGCTGCGCCCGGGCCGGCCGAGGTGCTCGCCACCCAGGCCACCGCCGTGCGCGACCGCGCCGTCATCGCCACCGACCTGTCGTTCACCATCTCCGACCCGGCGCTGCCGGACGACCCGCTGGTCTGGGTCAACCCCGCGTTCACCCGCACCACCGGGTACACCTCCGACGACGTCGTGGGCCGGAACTGCCGCTTCCTCCAGGGGCCCGGCACCGACCGGGAGACGGTCGCCCGGATCTCCGCGGCGCTGCGCGAGGGCCGAGGCTGCGTGGAGACGCTGCTCAACTACCGCAAGGACGGCTCGGCGTTCTGGAACCAGGTCTCCGTCACCCCCGTCCTCGACCCCGAGGGACGGCTGGTCAACTTCGTCGGCGTCCAGGCCGACGTCACCGAGCGCGTCCTCGTGCAGGAGCAGCGCGAGCGCGCCCTGCTCGCCGAGCAGCGGGCCAGGGCCGGGCTCGTGCTGCTGGACCGGGTCTCCGACGCCGTCATCGAGCTCGACGCGACCGCCGCCATGGAGCGGCTCGCGCTCGTCCTGGCCGAGACCATCGCTCCCTGGGCCCTCGTGGTCCAGATGGACCGCAACGTCGAGGTGGTCGCAGCGAGCGGGTCGGCGCTGGAGGAGCTCGTCGGCGCCGGCCGCCGGGTCGGTCCCCCGGTGGCGGCCCTCGAGGCCGACGACCCGCTGCGCGCGGTCTGCGAGGGCGCCGCGGACGAGACCGTCGTCGACCTGGCCGTCCCCCGCCGCAGCGGCACCGTCACCGGCTGGTTCGCCGACACCGTCGGGTCCCGGGTGGAGGGCAGCTACCTCGCGGTGCAGCTCGCCGGCCGGGACGCCGTCATCGCCGTGCTGCTCGTGGGCCTCGGGCCCGGGCCGGCGGAGCAGCCCGGCTTCCCTGCGCCCGACGACGACGACCACCGCAAGCTCGTCCGGGTCGTCGCCCGGCGCACCGGCCTGAGCCTGGAGAACGCCCGGCTCTACGCCCGCGAGCACACCCTCGCCGAGACGCTGCAGCGCTCGATGCTGCCGCAGCGCTCCGGCATCCCCGGCCTGGACGTGTGGACCCACTACGCGCCCAACGTCGACCACGCCCAGGTGGGGGGCGACTGGTACGACGTGCTGCCGATCAGCGACGACGTCGCGGGCCTGGTCGTCGGCGACGTGGTCGGCCACGACGTCGAGGCCGCGGCGACCATGGGCCAGCTGCGCTCGGTCGTGCGCTCCTACGCCTACGAGCTCGAGGACCCCGGCAGCGTGCTCATGCGCGTCGACCACCTGGCCGCGGGGATGGGCATCGCCCGGATGGCGAGCCTGGTGCTCATGACGCTCCGGCGGCGCGACGAGGGGCAGTGGGACCTGTCGTGGTCCTCGGCCGGGCACCTGCCCGCCCTCGTCGGCACCCCGCGGACCGACCCGGCCGGCGGGGAGGTCACGGGGTACTCGGTGCGCCGTCTGGACTCCGCGCAGGGCACGCTCGTCGGGCTCGGTGAGGGCGCGCGCTTCTCCGACACGGTGCGGCTGCGGCCCGGCGACGTCGTCGTCGCCTACACCGACGGTCTCATCGAGCGCCGGTCCAGGCCGATGGCCGAGGGCCTGGAGCAGCTGGTCGGCGTCCTGCAGGGCGCGACGGGGAGCCTGGCCGACGGCATCGGCGAGCGGCTGCTCGCCGCGCTCGGCGACTCCCCCGAGGACGACACCGCCGTCGTCGTGCTCCGGGTGCCCGTGGACGTGTCCGACGTGCCCGCGCCGCGCGCCGCCGCCCCCCGCCAGCGGCGCTGGCAGCTGCCCTCGGACCCGAGCAGCGTCGGCAAGGCGCGCCACGCGACCCTGCGCGCGTGCGCGGTGTGGGGGATCCCGCAGGTCGAGCTCGCCGAGGTCGTCGTGTCCGAGCTGGTCGCCAACGCGGTCATGCACGGCTGGGGCATCGTCCAGCTGCGCCTCTTCGACACCGCCCCCGGCCTGCGCATCGAGGTCGAGGACGGCAACCCGGAGCCGCCGCGGCTCGTGCCCCACCGCCCGCTCGGCGAGGGCGGTCACGGTCTGCACGTGGTGGGCGAGGTGGCACGCTGGGGCTGGTCGCCCACCCGGTCCGGCAAGCTGGTCTGGGCGCAGCTGCAGCCCGGCACCGGACGGCTGCAGCCCACCGGGGACGGCGGTGCGACCGCCGGCCCGCACGGCGCCACCGACGCCGCGCCCCCGACGCCCACCCCCTGAGGAGCCCTCCGTGAGCACCCCCGCAGCCCCCCGTCCCGGCGCCGACCTGCTCGGCCCCGCCCCGACCTACCTGCCCGAGCAGCTGCACGCCCCGGCCGAGCAGGCCCTGGAGCAGGGCGTCCCGGCGGCGACCGTCGCGGCCGCCGCCCCCGCCGCGAGCCTGGCCTGGGCCGTGCT
>NZ_JBBEOI010000055.1 GCF_037860755.1 Aquipuribacter hungaricus
GGGGGCCGGCGCGCCCGCCGCGGCGGCCGGGTCGCCGTGACCGCCCTCGGCGGGGGCCACGGCCTGTCCGCGTCGCTGCAGGCGCTGCGCCACGTCACCGACGACCTCACCGCGGTCGTCACCGTCGCCGACGACGGCGGCTCGTCCGGCCGGCTGCGCGAGGAGTTCGGCGTCCTGCCCCCGGGGGACCTGCGGATGGCGCTGTCGGCGCTGTGCGACGACTCCGGCTGGGGCCACCTGTGGCGCGACGTGCTCCAGCACCGCTTCGCCGGGGACGGCCCGCTCGCCGGGCACCCGCTGGGCAACCTGCTCATCGTCGCCCTGTGGCAGCTGCTCGAGGACCCCTCCGACGGGCTGCGGATGGTGGGGGAGCTGCTCGGCGCCCAGGGGCGGGTCCTGCCGATGTCGGACGACCCGCTGCGGATCGAGGCCGACGTCGTCGACCCCGCCGACGGTACCCGCTCGCTCGTCGTCGGTCAGGGGCACGTCGCCACCACGACGCACCGCGTGGAGACGGTCCGGCTGGTGCCGGAGCGCCCCCGGGCCAACCCCGAGGCGGTGGCCGCCGTGCTCGACGCCGACTGGGTCGTCCTCGGCCCCGGCTCGTGGTTCACCTCGGTCTGCCCGCACCTGCTCGTGCCCGACCTCGCCGAGGCCCTGCAGAGCACGGCCGCCCGCCGCTGCGTCACCCTCAACCTCGAGGCCGGCGGCACGGAGACCGTCGGCTACCGCTGCGAGCAGATGCTCGAGGTGCTCGGCGACCTGGCCCCGCAGCTCACCCTCGACGCGGTCGTCGTCGACCCCTCCGCGGTGGACGACCTGCCCGCCCTCCGGGCCACCGCGGCCCGCTTCGGCGCGGGCCTGCACGTGCGCGAGGTGTGCGAGGTGGTCGACGGCCGCACCACCGCGCGGCACTCGCCGCTGCGCCTCGCGGCGGCCTACGCGGACGTGTTCGCCGGGCGCCCGGCGGACGCGCGTCGGAACTAGCCCGCATCGTTTGGCAGGATGGCGGCATGGCGCTCACGGCATCGGTCAAGGACGAGCTGAGCCGGCTGCCCGTCACGCGCGTCTGCTGCCGGAAGGCCGAGGTCACGGCCACCCTGCGCTTCTCCAACGCCCTGCACATCGTCGCCGGCCGGGTTGTCGTGGAGGCCGAGCTCGACACCGCGCAGGCCGCACGGCGGCTCCGGCGCGAGATCGGCGAGGTGTACGGCCACCCCAGCGAGCTGCTCGTGCTCCAGCCCGGCGGGCTGCGCCGGGCCACCCGGTACGTCGTGCGGGTGAGCCGCGAGGGCGAGACCCTCGCCCGCCAGACCGGGCTGCTGGACCCGCGCAGCCGGCCGGTCCGCGGCATGCCGCCCCAGGTCGTCGGCGGGTCCGTCTGCGACGCCGAGGCCGCCTGGCGCGGGGCGTTCCTCGCCCACGGCTCGCTCACCGAGCCCGGCCGCTCCAGCTCCCTGGAGGTCACCGCGCCCGGCCCCGAGGCCGCCCTCGCCCTCGTCGGCGCCGGCCGCCGGCTCGGCATCCAGGCCAAGGCCCGCGAGGTCCGCGGCGTCGACCGGGTCGTCGTCCGCGACGCCGAGGCGATCAGCGCCCTGCTCACCCGCCTCGGTGCCCACGACGCCGTCATGGTGTGGGAGGAGCGCAGGATGCGGCGCGAGGTCCGCGCCACCGCCAACCGCCTGGCCAACTTCGACGACGCCAACCTGCGCCGCTCGGCCAGGGCGGCCGTGGCCGCCGGCTCGCGCGTGGAGCGGGCGCTGGAGCTGCTCGGCGAGGACGTCCCCGAGCACCTGCGCGAGGCCGGCCACCTGCGCCTGGCCCACAAGCAGGCCAGCCTCGAGGAGCTCGGCCAGCTCGCCGACCCGCCCATGACCAAGGACGCCGTCGCCGGGCGTATCCGCCGCCTGCTCGCCCTGGCGGACAAGAAGGCCGAGGACCTCGGGGTCCCCGGGACCGACGCCAACCTCACCCCGGACATGCTCGAGGTCTGAGGGCCGGACCACCGGGTACGCCGGTGGTCGACGCGCTTGTAGGGTCGTCGTCGGTGTGACGAGGACGACACTCCTGCTCATGGACAGCTCGCCCCCGGCAGCCCCGCCGGGTGCGGAACACCGACAGTGGAGGAACGACGTGACCGTACGGGTCGGCATCAACGGGTTCGGGCGGATCGGCCGCAACTTCTTCAGGGCCGCTCTCGCGGCGGGCGCGGACATCGAGGTCGTCGGGGTCAACGACCTGACCGACAACGCGACGCTCGCGCACCTGCTCAAGTACGACACCATCCTGGGCCGCCTCCCCGCCGAGGTGACGCACTCCGAGGACTCGATCACCGTCGGCGGCCACACCTTCCGTGCGCTGGCCGAGCGCGACCCGGCGGCCCTGCCCTGGGGCGAGCTGGGCGCGGACGTCGTCATCGAGTCCACCGGCATCTTCGTCGACGGGACCAAGGCCAAGGCGCACATCGACGCCGGCGCCAAGAAGGTCATCATCTCCGCGCCCGCCAAGAACGAGGACTTCACGGTCGTCATGGGCGTCAACGACGGGGACTACGACCCGGCGTCGCACCACATCATCTCCAACGCCTCCTGCACGACGAACTGCCTCGCCCCGATGGCCAAGGCCATCGACGACGAGTTCGGCATCGTCAAGGGCCTGATGACGACCATCCACGCGTACACGCAGGACCAGAACCTGCAGGACGCCCCCCACAAGGACCTCCGCCGCGCCCGTGCGGCCGCGGTCAACCTGGTCCCCACCTCCACCGGTGCGGCCAAGGCGATCTCGCTCGTCCTGCCCCAGCTCAAGGGCAAGCTCGACGGCTACGCGGTCCGCGTCCCGATCCCCACCGGCTCCGCCACCGACCTCACCGTCGAGCTGAGCCGCGAGGTGACGGTCGAGGAGGTCAACGCGGCCGTCAAGAAGGCCGCCGACGGCGTGTACCTCCGCTACACCGAGGACCCGATCGTCTCCTCCGACATCGTCACCGACCCCGCGTCGTGCATCTTCGACTCCGGGCTCACCAAGGTGATCGGCAACCAGGTCAAGGTCGTCGGCTGGTACGACAACGAGTGGGGCTACTCCAACCGCCTCGTCGACCTGGTCGCCCTCGTCGGCCGCTCGCTCTGAGGCGCGACGTGCAGGACGTCGACCAGCTCGGCCGGTCGCTCGGTGGCTTCTCCGGCCGCCGGGTGCTCGTCCGCAGCGACCTCAACGTGCCGCTGGACAGCTCCGGCGGCTCGCCGGTCATCACCGACGACGGGCGCGTCCGCGCCTCGGTGCCGACCATCCGCCAGCTGTCCGAGGCCGGAGCCGTCGTGGTCGTCTGCGCGCACCTGGGCCGTCCCAAGGGCGCCCCGGAGGCGAGGTACTCCCTCGCCCCCGTGGCCGCCCGGCTCCGGGAGCTGCTCGGCCGCGAGGTCACCTTCGTCACCACCACGGTGGGCCCGGAGGCCGAGCTGGCCGTCGCGTCCGCCTCGCCCGGTGACGTCGTCCTGCTGGAGAACCTGCGCTTCGACGCGCGGGAGACCAGCAAGGACGACGCCGAGCGCGGCGCCTTCGCCGACCAGCTCGCCGCCCTCGCCGACGCGTTCGTCTCCGACGGCTTCGGGGTCGTCCACCGCAAGCAGGCCTCGGTCTACGACGTCGCGCAGAAGCTGCCGCACGCCGTCGGCGGCCTCGTCCTGCGCGAGGTCGAGGTGCTCCGGCGCCTCACCGACGACGTCGAGCGGCCGTACGCGGTCGTCCTCGGCGGCGCCAAGGTGTCCGACAAGCTCGCCGTCATCGAGAACCTGCTCGGCACCGCCGACCGGATCCTCGTCGGCGGCGGCATGGTGTTCACCTTCCTCGCGGCCCAGGGCCACGAGGTCGGGAACAGCCTGCTCGAGGCCGACCAGGTCGAGACCGTCAAGGGCTACCTGGCCACGGCGGAGGAGCGCGGCGTGACCGTCGTGCTCCCCAGCGACATCGTCGCGGCGACGGCCTTCGCGGCCGACGCCGAGCACGACGTCGTCGCCGCCGACGCCATCCCCGCCGACCGGATCGGGCTGGACATCGGCCCCGACGCCGCGGCGGAGTTCTCCGCGGCGCTGTCGGACTGCCGGACGGTGTTCTGGAACGGGCCCATGGGCGTGTTCGAGATGGAGCCGTTCAGCCACGGCACCCGCGCCGTCGCCACGTCGCTCGCGGCGCTCGAGGGCCTGGGTGCCCTCGGTGTCGTCGGCGGCGGGGACACCGCGGCCGCGGTCCGCGCGCTCGGCTTCTCCGACGACGACTTCGGCCACGTGTCGACCGGCGGCGGCGCGAGCCTGGAGTACCTCGAGGGCAAGCAGCTCCCCGGGCTCGCCGTCCTGCAGGACTGACGGCAGCCCTCCCCGCGCACGACGACGGCCCGGCGGCCCCGCCCCCGGGCCGTCGTCGTGCCCGCGGTCCCGCACCACCCGACATCCCCGACAGGAGCAGCATGGCGACCCGCACCCCCCTCATGGCCGGCAACTGGAAGATGAACCTCGACCACCTCGAGGCGACCCACCTGGTCCAGAAGCTGTCGTGGCTGCTGCGCGACGCCGGCCACGACGCCGCCTCCGTCGAGGTGGCCGTCCTGCCCGCGTTCACCGCGCTGCGCAGCGTGCAGACCCTCGTCGAGGCCGACGACCTCCCTGTCCGCACCGGCGGGCAGGACATCTCCGCCCACGACTCCGGGGCGCGCACCGGCGAGGTCTCCGGCGCCATGCTGGCCCGCCTCGGCTGCACCTACGCCTGCGTCGGGCACAGCGAGCGTCGTGAGTACCACGGCGAGGACGACGCGACCGTGGCCGCCAAGGCCGCCGCCGCGCACCGCCACGGCCTGGTGCCGATCGTGTGCGTCGGCGAGCCCCAGGAGGTCCGCGAGGCCTCCGAGCACGTCGCCTACACCCTCGCCCAGCTCGACGGCTCCCTCGCCGGCCTGGGCGGCGAGCAGGTCGCCGCCACGGTCGTCGCCTACGAGCCCGTCTGGGCCATCGGGACCGGCCTCACCTGCGGTGCCGACGACGCGCAGGAGGTGTGCGGCGCGATCCGCGCGCGCCTGGCCGAGACCCACGGCGACGCCGTCGCCGCGCAGGTCCGCGTGCTGTACGGCGGCTCGGTCAAGCCGTCGAACGTCGCCGGCATCATGGCGAAGCCCGACATCGACGGCGCGCTCGTCGGGGGCGCCTCGCTGGCCGCCGAGGACTTCGCCGGCATCGTGAGGTTCCGGGAGCACCCGACCGCGTGACGTATCCTCGCGGGTGCGGGTCGTCGACCCGTCCGCGGCCCCACCGTGGTCCCGGCAGGCCGGAGACCACCGACGACGGAGACAGAACCGACCGTGACTGACGTCCTCACGATCGTCCTCCAGGTGATCCTGGCCGTGACGAGCCTGATCCTCATCCTGCTCATCCTGCTCCACAAGGGACGGGGCGGCGGGCTGTCGGACATGTTCGGCGGCGGCGCCTCGGGCGGCATGGGCGGGGCCAGCATCGCCGAGCGGAACCTCGACCGGCTGACCATCTCGGTCGGCCTGGTGTGGGCCGTCGTCATCGTGCTCCTCAACCTGCTCACCCGCTTCGACATCTGAGGCGGGGGCCGCCGTCCGGCGGCCCCGGCACGACGCGGCCCAGGGCCCGGCGCGGCACCCCCGCGACCACGGCCGGGCACGGACCCCCGCACCCCCGCCGCCCCCGCGCGGCACAGCGACCAGCACAGACACACGGAGGAACCACATGGCAGGCGGCAGCGCGATCCGCGGCAGCAGGGTCGGGGCAGGCCCGATGGGCGAGGCGGAGCGCGGCGACGCGGCCCCCCGGGTCAACGTCACGTACTACTGCGCGAACGGCCACACCGTGCGCCCGTCCTTCGCCGAGGAGAGCGGGAGCGAGGTGCCGGAGCAGTGGGACTGCCCGCGCTGCGGCTTCCCCGCCGGCCGCGACCCGGAGAACCCGCCGGCGCCGCACAAGGTCGAGCCCTACAAGACCCACCTGGCCTACGTGAAGGAGCGGCGCTCCGACGCCGACGGCGCGGCCATCCTCGACGAGGCCCTCACCCGGCTGCGCGAGCGCAAGATCATCGTCTGACGGCACGCCCGTCGTCAGAGAGGCCCCCGGTGCGCGTGCACGGGGGCCTCTCTGTCTGTCGTGGCGGCGCCGCCCTCCGCTGACGCAGACGTGACCGGGGGCCGCCGTGCCTCAGGGCGAGGCGGGCCGGGCGAGGCCGCCGGGCAGGCGGGAGGCCGCCGCCCGGTCGAGCAGCCACAGCGTGCGGCGCGAGCCGTAGGCGCCGGCGGTCGGCACCTGCCGCTCGCCGGCGCCGCCGAGCGCCATCGCCGCGACCGCGGCCTTGTCCTCGCCGGCGACCGGGAACCACACCTCGGTGGCGGCCCGCAGCGCGGCGAAGGTCAGGCTCACCCGCTCCGGCGGCGGCTTGGGCGCCCCGCGGACCCCGGTGACGGTGCCCGTGGCGTGCAGACCGGGGTGCTCGGGGAACAGCGAGGCGACATGCCCGTCGGGGCCCATGCCGAGGACGGCCACGTCGAAGCGCGGCACCTCGAGCCGGTCGCCCGGGCGGCGGTGGCGCCGCAGCTCCTCGGCGTACGCGGCCGCGGCCTCCTCGGGCGTTCCGCCGTGCGGCGACCCGGCCGGCGCGACACCGTGCAGGTGCGCGGGGTCGACGTCGACGTGGTCGAGCAGGGCCGCCCGCGCCTTGGTCTCGTTCCGCTCGGGGTCGCCGTCGGGCAGGTGCCGCTCGTCGCCGAACCACACGTGCAGCCGCGACCAGTCGACCGCGGCCCGGGCGGGGGAGCGGCGCAGCTCCTCGAGCATACCGATCCCGGTCGTGCCGCCGGTGAGGACGACGTGCGGCACGGCGCCGGAGGACTGCAGGTCCGTCACCGTGGTGACGAAGCGCGCCGCCGCGGCCGCGACGAGCGTCGCGGTGTCGCCGTGGACGACGACCGAGACGGGGGCGCTCACGGCGCCACCGCGCGAGCGCTCATGCCGCGGCCCCCGCGGGGCCCTCGTGGTCCAGCAGCGAGCGGACGACCTCGGAGTACGTGACGTCCGGGTCGAGCCGGCGCAGCTCCTCGGCCAGGCACTCCGCCACCGAGCGCCGGGGCAGCCCGAGCCGGTGGTCGGGCTCGCCGGGCTGGCTGAGGACGGCCTGCGCCCCCTCCGGCCGGGACAGGACGATCCGGCCGGCGTCGCGGACGAGCTCGACGGAGTGCATGCCGTGCTCCCCGGCGACCTCGCGCTCGACGGGGCAGTCGAGCCGGGCGTGCAGCCAGGCCGCGAGCAGGTCGGTGCTCGGGCTGTCCGCGGCACCCCGCACGACGGCGGACGTGACCGGCTGCTGGGGCGGCAGGTCGAGCGCCGCCGCGAGCAGCGCCCGCCAGCGCGTCGTCCGGGTCCACGCCATGTCGGTGTCGCCGTCGGTGTGGTGGCGCGAGCGGGTGCGCAGCGCGCCCTGGGGGTCGTCGCAGCCGGCCGCGTCGGTGATCCGGCGCTGGGCGAGCCGGCCGATCGGGTCCTCCGAGATGTCGTCGGGGGCCTGGCCGGGCCACCAGGCGACGATCGGCGCGTCGGGCAGCAGCAGGGGGACGACCACGGACGCGCCCTGGTCGGACAGCTCGCCTGCCAGGCGCAGCACGACGATCTCGCCCGCGCCGGCGTCCCCGCCGACGCGGATCTGGGCGTCGAGGCCCGTGTCGCCCGACGCGTCCTCCGACACCACGACGAGCACCCGCATCGGGTGCTCCCGGCTGGCGTCGGTGGCCGCGGCGATCGCGTCCTCGGCGCCCGCGGACGGGGTGAGGACGACGAGGGTGAGGACGCGCCCGAGCGCGACCGCCCCGCCGCTGGCGCGCAGGTCGACGAGGCTGCGGTTGATCTTCGAGGTGGTGGTCGCGGGGAGGTCGAGGATCATCGTCGGCTCCTGCCGGTCGTCGGGGCGGCGCTCACGGCAGCCGCCAGGTCCGGCCGTCGCGCGCCATCATCTCGTCGGCGCCCGCCGGTCCCCAGGTGCCGGAGTCGTACTGCTCGGGCTGCCCCTGCGTGGCCCAGAACTCCTCGATCGGGTCGAGGATCTTCCACGACAGCTCCACCTCGGCGTGCCGCGGGAACAGCGGCGGGTCGCCGAGCAGGACGTCGAGGATGAGCCGCTCGTAGGCCTCGGGGGACGACTCGGTGAAGGAGTGGCCGTACCCGAAGTCCATCGTCACGTCCCGGACCTCCATGGCGGTGCCGGGCACCTTGGAGCCGAACCGCAGGGTGACGCCCTCGTCGGGCTGGACCCGGATGACGATGGCGTTCTTGCCCAGGCCGCCGGCCGCGGACTGCTCGAACGGCAGGTGCGGCGCCGGCTTGAAGACGACGGCGATCTCCGTCACCCGCCGGCCGAGGCGCTTGCCCGCCCGCAGGTAGAACGGCACGCCCGCCCAGCGCCGGGTGTCGACGTCCAGACGGATCGCGGCGTAGGTCTCCGTGGTGGAGTCGGCGGGGATGCCGTCCTCCTCCAGGAACGCCCGGACCTTGCTGCCGCCCTGCCAGCCGGCGGCGTACTGCCCCCGGGCGGTCGCGGTGGACAGGTCGGCGGGCAGCCGGACGGCGGAGAGGATCTTCTCCTTCTCGTTGCGCAGGTCGTGCGCGGCGAACGAGACGGGCTCCTCCATCGCCGTGAGCGCGAAGAGCTGCAGCAGGTGGTTCTGGATGACGTCGCGCGCCGCGCCGATGCCGTCGTAGTAGCCGGCCCGGCTGCCGATCCCGATGTCCTCGGCCATGGTGATCTGGACGTGGTCGACGTAGTTGCCGTTCCACACCGGCTCGAACAGCTGGTTGGCGAAGCGGAGCGCCAGCAGGTTCTGGACGGTCTCCTTGCCGAGGTAGTGGTCGATCCGGAAGACGGAGTCCGGCGGGAAGACCTGCTCGACGACCTCGTTGAGCTCGCGGGCGCTGGCCAGGTCGTGGCCGAAGGGCTTCTCCACGACCACGCGGCGCCAGGCGTCCGCCTCGGAGTCCGACAGCCCGCTGCGGGCGAGCTGCTTGACCACCACGGGGAACGAGCTGGGCGGGACGGACAGGTAGAACGCGTGGTTGCCGCGGGTGCCGCGGTGCTCGTCGAGCTCCTTGACGGTGCGGGCGAGCTCGTCGAACGCCTCGTCGTCGTCGAAGGTGCCCTGGACGAAGCGGATGCCGTCGGCCAGCTGCTGCCAGACCTCCTCGGCGAACGGCGTGCGGGCGTTCTCCTCGACCGCGTCGTGGACGACCTTGGCGAAGTCCTGCCGGTCCCAGTCGCGGCGGGCGAAGCCGACGAGCGCGAAGCCCGGCGGCAGCAGCCCGCGCTGCATGAGGTCGTACACGGCCGGCATGAGCTTGCGCTTGGCCAGGTCGCCGGTGACGCCGAACATCACGAGGCTGCCGGGCCCGGCGATCCGGGAGAGCCGGCGGTCGCGCGGGTCGCGCAGCGGGTTGTCGTCGGAGCCGAGCGCCCCGGTCAGGCTCACCGGGCCCCCGCCACGGGGTCGGCGGCGGACCGGCCGAGCGAGGCCGCCACGGCGGCGAGGCCGTCGGTGCCGTCCACCCGCAGCGTGAGGACCGGGCGACCGAGGCCGCGCAGCACGTCGGCGTCGCCGGCCGCCTGGGCCGCCTTGAGCCGGCCGAGGCTGAACTCGCGGCCGGGGACGTCGAGGTCCTCGGCGAGGTCGCCGACCACCTGGACGAAGACGCCCACGGCGGGGCCGCCCTTGTGCAGCTGCCCGGTGGAGTGCAGGAACCTCGGACCCCAGCCGAACGTCACCGGGCGACCGGTCCGCGCGGCGAGCGCGTCGCGGACCTGGGCGAGGTCGGCGTGGGCGAGCCGGTCCAGGTACACCATGACGGCGACGTAGCCGCGGCCGTCGGTGGCGTCCAGGTGCGCCAGCGTCGCGTCCACGGCGGCGTCGAGGTCCTCGGCGGTGCCCTCGGGGAGGGTGTCCTCGTCGGCCACGACGTCGACGCCGCGGTCGACGAAGCGGGCAGGCGTAGGCTCGGGCGTCTTCTCGAGCAGGCCGCGGGCGGCGTTCTTCGCGGTCTCCACGTCGGGCTGGTCGAACGGGTTGATGCCGAGCAGGAAGCCGGCCGCGGCGGTGGCGTGCTCCCAGACGAGCATCTGCGCGCCGAGCGGGCCCGTCACCCGCACCTCGACGTCGCCCGCGGCGGAGGCGTCCGCGGACCCCGCCGACACCGCGACGCGCACGGCGTCCGGCAGCAGCCCGGTCGCCTCGGGGGCGTCGGGGCCGACGACGACCGGCAGGACGCCGTGGCCCTGCTTGCCGGTGGACTCCGCGACGAGCTGCTCGACCCAGTTCCCCAGGCCGGGCAGGCCCGAGCCGGGGGAGTCGACGAGGACGAGCTTGTCGCGCAGCCCGGTGCTGCCCTGCACGCCCGCGAACGCCGCACCGAGGCGGAGGGCGGGGTTGTCGGGCGAGTCGGTCGCGCACACCTCGACGGCGGACAGCGCCTCGTCGAGCAGCTGCCCGACGTCGGCGCCGGCCAGCGCGGACGGGACGAGCCCGAACGCGGTGAGGGCCGAGTAGCGGCCGCCGACGTGGGGGTCGGCGCGGAAGACGGCGCGGTAGCCGGCCTCGGTGGCGACGGTCTCCAGCGGGCTCCCCGGGTCGGTGACGACGACGACGCGGGTGCGCGGGTCGATCCCGGCGGCGGTGAACGCCTCCTCGAAGATCCGGCGCTGGCTGTCGGTCTCCACGGTGCCGCCGGACTTGCTCGACACGACGACGACCGTGCGGTCGAGCTCGACGAGGGCGGCGCGGACCTGGCCGGGGTCGGTGGCGTCGAGCGTCACCAGCGGCACGCCGTGGGCGGCGCAGACGACCTCGGGGGCCAGGGACGACCCGCCCATGCCGGCGAGCACGACCCGGTCGACACCCTCGGCGCGCAGCTCGTCGCGCAGGGCGACGAGCTCGTCGACGAGGGGGCGGGACGTCGCGGGCAGGGTGGTCCAGGCGAGGCGGACGGCTGCCTCCTCGCGGGCCTCGGGCCCCCACACCTCCGCGTCGCCGGCGCTCGTGCGGGAGGCGACCTGCGCCTCGACGAGGCGGACGAGCGCGTCCTGGGAGCCGTCGACGACGACCCCGGAGACCTCGACCTGCACGGGGCCGCCGGTCACCTGCCGGCCTCGGCGAGCGCCTTCTCGACGGTCTCGAGCAGCTCGCCCCAGCTGGCCGAGAACTTCTCGACGCCCTCGCGCTCGAGCCCGGCGACGACGTCGGCGTAGCCGATGCCGAGCCGCTCGACGGCGTCCAGCGACGCGGAGGCCTCGGTGTAGGTGTCGCGGACGGTGTCGCCGGCCACCTCGCCGTGGTCCTCGACCGCGTCGAAGGTCTTCAGCGGCATGGTGTTGACGGTGTCGGGCGCGACGAGGTCGGTGACGTACTTGGTGTCCGGGTACGCGGTGTCCTTGACCCCGGTCGAGGCCCAGAGCGGACGCTGGGGGTGGGCACCGGCGGCGGCGAGGTCGCTCCAGCGGGTGGAGGCGAGCATCTCCTCGAACGCCTGGTAGGCGAGCCGGGCGTTGGCCACGGCGGCGGTGCCCCGCAGCTGCTTGGCCTCGGCGGAGCCGTCGGCGTCGAGCCTCCCGTCGACGGTGCCGTCGACACGGCTGACGAAGAACGAGGCGACCGAGTGGATGGTCGACACGTCCTTGCCGTTCTCCACGGCGCGCTCGAGCCCGTCGAGCCAGGCGTTGAGGACGGCGCGGTACCGGTCGAGGGAGAAGATGAGCGTGACGTTGACGCTGATCCCGTCGGCGAGGACGCCGGTGATGGCGGGCAGGCCCTCGACGGTCGCGGGGATCTTGATCATGACGTTGGGCCGGTCGACCGTGGCGAACAGGGAGCGGGCCTGGGCCAGCGTGCCGTCGGTGTCGTGGGCCAGGCCCGGCTCGACCTCCAGGCTCACGCGGCCGTCGACGCCGTCGGTGGCCTCGTAGACCGGGGCCAGCACGTCGCAGGCCTCGCGGACGTCGGTGGTGGTGATCGCGGTGACCGCGTCGAGCACGCTGGCGCCGGAGGCCCGGAGCTCGGCCATCTGCTCGTCGTAGGCGTCGCCCTTGGCCAGGGCAGAGGCGAAGATCGTCGGGTTGCTCGTCACGCCGACGACGCCGCGGTCGACGAGGCGCTGCAGGTCGCCGCCGCGTACCAGCTCGCGGGACAGGTCGTCCAGCCACACGGAGACGCCGTGGCGGGCGAGGGCGGCGACGGGCTCGGACACGGACGGGGATGTGCTCACGTGGCGCTCCTCAGCGGTACGGACGGGTGGTACAGGTGGTCGTGCAGGTGGTCGTGCAGGTGGTCGTGCGAGGTGGTCGTGCAGGCGGTCGCGCCTGACGGTCGTGCGCGGGTGGTGCCGGTGCGGTGCGCCGGGCGGCGCCCCCCGCGGGGGACGCCGCCCGGCGTCGCCTCAGGACGCGGCCGCGATGCTCTCGATCGCAGCGGCCACGACGGCCGCGGGGGTGAAGCCGAACTTCTCGAACAGGACCTCGGCGGCCGCGCTGGCCCCGAAGTGCTCGATGCTCACGCAGCGGCCGGCGTCGCCGACGAGGCGGTACCAGGGCATGGCGACCCCGGCCTCGACGGACACCCGGGCCCGGACGGACGGGGGCAGGACCTCGTCCTGGTAGGCCTGGTCCTGCTCGGCGAACCACTCCATGCAGGGGACCGAGACCACGCGGGCGGCGACGCCCTGGCCGGCGAGCTGCTCCTGCGCGGCCAGCGCGATCTCCACCTCGGAGCCGGTGGCGAGCAGGACGACGTCGGGGGAGGCGCCGTCGGCGAGGCCGTCGGCCTCCTTGAGCACGTACGCGCCGCGCGCGACACCGTCGACCGCACCGAAGCCGGAGCCCTCGGAGCGGTCGATGACGGGCAGGCCCTGCCGCGACAGCGCCAGGCCGGCAGGCAGGCCGCGCTCGAGGACGGCCTGCCAGGCGGCCGCGGTCTCGGTGGCGTCGGCCGGGCGGACGACGGCGAGGCCGGGCATGGCGCGCAGCGCGGCGAGGTGCTCGACCGGCTGGTGCGTCGGGCCGTCCTCGCCGAGGCCGATGGAGTCGTGGGTCCACACGTACGTCACGGGCAGGCCCATGATCGCGGCGAGGCGCACGGCGGGGCGCATGTAGTCGGAGAACACGAGGAACGTGCCGCCGTAGGGACGGGTCCCGCCGTGGACGGCGATGCCGTTGAGGATCGCGCCCATCGCGTGCTCGCGGATGCCGAAGTGCAGGGTGCGGCCGTACGGCCCGCCCGGGAACTTCGTGGTGGCCCACTTCTCGGGGACGAAGCTGGGCTCGCCCTTCATGGTCGTGTTGTTGCTCCCGGCCAGGTCGGCGGAGCCGCCCCACAGCTCGGGGAGCACGCCGGCCAGCGCGCCGAGGACCTCGCCGGAGGCGGCGCGGGTGGCCACCTTCTTCCCGGCCTCGAACGTCGGCAGCGCGGACTCCCAGCCCTCGGGCAGGCGCCCGTCGGCCATCCGGTCGAACAGCTCCGCCCGCTCGGGGTCGGCCGAGCGCCACGCGTCGTAGCGCTCCTGCCAGGCCGCGTGGGCCTCGGCGCCGCGCCGGACCACGTCGCGGGCGTGGGCGAGGACGTCGTCCTCGACGTGGAAGGTCTTCTCGGGGTCGAGCCCCATGAGCTCCTTGGTGGCGCGGACCTCGTCGGCGCCGAGCGCGGACCCGTGCGAGGCGCCGGTGTCCTGCGCGTTCGGCGCGGGCCACGCGATGACGGTGCGCAGGACGACGAAGGACGGGCGCGGGTCGCGGCGGGCCTCCTCCAGGGCGGCGTGCAGGGCCGGGACGTCCTCGACGTAGCCGCCCTCGGAGTCCTTGCTGCCGCGCCAGTCCACGGTGACGACGTGCCAGCCGTAGGCCTCGTACCGGGCCGCGGTGTCCTCGCTGAGGGCGATGTTGGTGTCGTCCTCGATGGAGATGCGGTTCTGGTCGTAGACCACGACGAGGTTGCCGAGCTCCTGGTGCCCGGCCAGCGACGACGCCTCGGACGTGATGCCCTCCTGGATGTCGCCGTCGGAGGCGATGACCCAGATGTGGTGGTCGAACGGCGAGGTGCCGGGGGCCGCGTCGGGGTCGAGCAGGCCGCGCTCGCGGCGGGCGGCCATGGCCATCCCGACGGCGGTGGCCAGGCCCTGGCCGAGCGGGCCGGTCGTGGTCTCGACGCCGGCGGTGTGGCGGTACTCGGGGTGGCCGGGGGTGCGCGACTCGTAGGTGCGCAGCGCCTTGAGGTCGTCGAGCTCCAGGCCGGTGCCGGACAGGTAGAGCTGCACGTACTGGGTGATGCTGGAGTGGCCCGCGCTCAGCACGAAGCGGTCGCGGCCCTCCCACGTCATGTCGGCCGGGTCGTGGCGCATGACGCGCTGGTACAGCAGGTAGGCCAGCGGGGCCAGGCTCATGGCCGTGCCGGGGTGGCCGTTGCCGACCTTCTCCACGGCGTCCATGGCCAGGGCGCGCGCGGTGTCGACCGCTCGGCGGTCGGCGTCCTCCCAGACCAGGGTCGGGGTCGTGCTCGTGTCGGCGTCGCTCACAGCGGGTGGCTCCATCCGGGTCGCATGCGACCCCTCGAGGCGTTGCGGGTGCAGGTGTACCGGTGCCCACCCACCCTAGTGATCACACACCCGTGCTCGATCCCGTCCCGCGCCCCGGACGGGGGGCCTCTCGCTCCCCGGCTCAGCCGAGGAAGGGGTCGACCGCGACAGCGAGGAAGACCACCGACAGGTACGTGATCGACAGGTGGAACACGCGCATCGGCTGCAGGGTCGTCCCCGTGCGCAGCTGGCGCCACAGCCGGACCACGGCGACGGTGAAGACGGCGCCCGCGAGCGCGACCGTCACGGTGTAGACGACGCCCATCCCGGCGACGGGGACCAGCAGGAGCGTGCAGGCCACCATGGCGAGGGTGTGGGCCAGGGTCTGCCATGCCAGCGACGCGGCGGAGCCCACGACGGGCAGCATCGGCACCCCGGCGGCGGCGTAGTCGTCGCGGTACCGGATGGACAGCGGCCAGTAGTGCGGCGGCGTCCAGAAGAAGATGACGGCCGACAGGACGACCGGCGCCCAGGCCAGCTCGCCGGTGACCGCGGCCCAGCCGATGAGGACCGGCATGAACCCGGCGGCGCCGCCCCAGACGATGTTCTGCGACGTGCGGCGCTTGAGCAGCAGCGTGTAGACGACCGCGTAGAAGAACACGGCGAGGACCGCGAGGGCGGCGGCCAGCGGGGTCGTCCAGACCAGGAGCACCGCCACCGAGGCGACGCCCAGGCCGAGGCCGAACAGCAGGGCGGCACGGGGGCTGATCTCGCCGGTGACCAGCGGGCGGCCCTGCGTGCGCCGCATGACGGCGTCGATGTCGCGGTCGGCGACCTGGTTGAGCGTGTTGGCGCTGCCGGCGGCGAGGCTGCCGCCGACCAGCGTGGCCAGCGTCGTCACCCAGCCGGGCAGGCCGCCCGCGGCCAGCACCATCGTCGGCACCGTGGTGACGAGGAGGAGCTCGATGATGCGCGGCTTGGTGAGGGCGAGGTAGGCCGCGGCGAGGCTGCGGGTGGGGGCGCCGGGGGCGGGCGCGGGGACGCTGGCCTGCAGGGGGGAGGCGCTCACGAGGTGACCAGCTGGCCGGGGCGGGGGCCCGCCTGCGGCGCGGGGGCGGCAGCAGGGGCCGCGGGGGCCTGCGTCCCGGCGACGGTGCGGGTGCCGGTCACGGCGTCGGTCCGGGCGTCGTCCGCCCCGTCGGGACCGGCCACCGGGCCGCGCACGCGGGTGGCCATGACGAGGGCGACGAGCGCGACGACGAGCAGGCAGGCGCCGAGCATGTGGAGGTTGACCAGCGCCCGGGGGAGCCCCGTGAAGTACTGGACGTAGCCGATCCCGCCCTGGGAGAGGGTGACCGCGAGCAGCTGCCAGGTGCGGCGCCGCAGCAGCGCGGGCACGCCGAGGGCGTGGACGGCGGCGAGCAGGCCGAGCAGGAGCCCGAGGAACAGGACGACGCCCTCGGCGTGCAGCGTGCTGATGGCGCGCGGGTCCAGGTCGAACCGGACCGGGACCTCGGCGTCGCCGGAGTGCGGGCCGGAGCCGGTGACGAGGGTGCCGACGACCACGGTGGCCGACCCGGCGAGGACGAGGCCGGCCGTGAGCAGCCGGAGCGGGGCCGGCAGCAGCAGGCGGCGCGGCCCGTCGGGCTCGTGCAGGCGCAGCAGCAGGGCCGCGGACACCGCGACCAGGAGCGCGGAGACGAGGAAGTGCGCGGCGACCGTGGCGGGGTGCAGCCCGGTGAGGACGGTGATGCCGCCGAGCACCGCCTGCAGGGCGGTGCCGACCAGGACGGCCAGGCCGTAGCCCAGGAGCCGGCGGCGGTACAGCCACAGCAGGACGACGACGGCGAGCGCGGCGACGGCGACGACCCCGGTGAGCGTGCGGTTGCCGAACTCGATGACCGGGTGGATGCCCAGCTCCTGCTCGACCGTCGGCGTGAACGACCCGGGGACGCACTCGGGCCACGTCGGGCAGCCGAGGCCGGACGCCGTGAGGCGCACCAGGCCGCCGGTGACGACGATGCCGACCTGCACGACGAGGTTGACGACGACCGCGATCGTCACGACCCGGGGGAGCCGGGCGGGGGGTGCGGCCATACGACGAGGATAGGGCGCGCCCGCGGCTGGTCCTCGCCCGGGGGAGGGTCCGTCCGGCGGTCCCCCGCCCGCAGGGCTCAGGTGCCGAGCGTGCCCCGGACGAGGCTGGCGCCGGAGTGGGTCGGGTCGCCGTCGAGCGGCTCGGCGGACACGTCGACCAGGTCGTAGGCGGCCACGTCGAGACCGCGGGGGACGGCGAGCTCGGCCGTCACCTCGCCGGGCGCGCCCGTCGGGACCGGCCCGAGGGAGACCATCGCGCCGCTGTCGGGGTCGATCAGCCAGGCCTCGAAGAAGCCGTCGCCGGTGTCGGGGAGCTCGTCGAGCCACACCTGCAGGACGCGGTCGCCGCCGTCGGCGGGCCCGCCGTCCGTCGCCGGGGTGCCGGCGCGCGGGACCTCGGCCAGCCGGGCCGAGCCCGAGACGTCGGTCCCCTCGCCGGCACCGAAGGCCACGAGGTCGGCGGCGGCCAGCACCGCGGGCTCCGGCGTCGTGCCCGAGGGGTCGTCGAGCAGGCGCGGCAGGAGCACGGCGGCGCCAGTCGCGCCGACCGCGAGGCCCGCGGCGGCGAC
>NZ_JBBEOI010000056.1 GCF_037860755.1 Aquipuribacter hungaricus
CGCAGCGCGCGGGGGGTGCCCCACACCAGCGCGAGCTCGCGCAGCCGGGCCACCTGGGCGCGCGCGTCGGCGCCCCAGGCGCGCCCCACCGCGGCGGTCGTCACGGGCTCGGGCAGCACGGCCATCGCCTCGACCACCTGCAGCGCCGGAGCGTCCAGCAGGTCCAGGGCGCGCTGGACGCTGGCCCTCGTCGTCGCGCGCACGGCCAGCGAGCCAAGGTCGGTCGGCACCGGGACGGCCAGGTCGCCCCGGGCCCGCAGCAGCGCGACGAGCTCGTCGTCCTCGCGGGCGCGCAGGTCGTCGGCGAGGCTGCGCGGGGGCTCGCGTCGCGCCCGGGCGGTCGCCGGTGCCGGGCTCGTGGACATCCGCTCCACGGTACGCCGCCGGGCCCGGGGGCTCGACCGGAGGCGGGCCCGGGCGCAGCGCGTACCGTCATCCGGGTGAGCAGCACCACGCACCCCGTCCCTGCGCCCGTCGTCCGGGACCCCGAGGTGCTCGCCGACGCGCTGGTCGGCGCGCTCGCGGGCGCCGGGTCCGTGCTGGTCGCCTTCTCCGGCGGCGCCGACTCCGCCCTCGTCCTGGCCGGTGCCGTGCGCGCCCTCGGCCCGGACCGGGTGGCCGCCGCGACCGCCGTGTCCGACGCCGTGCCCGGTGCGGAGGTGCTCGCCGCCCGCCGCCTCGCCGACGACCTGGGCGTCGGCTGGCACGAGCCGCGCACCGACGAGATGGCGCGCGAGGGCTACCGCGCCAACGGCGGGGACCGCTGCTACTTCTGCAAGACCGAGCTCATGTCGGTGCTCGTGCCGCTGGCGCAGGAGCTGGGCCTGGCCCACGTCGCGACCGGGACCAACGCCGACGACCTGCGCGCAGGGTTCCGCCCGGGCATCCGCGCCGCCGCCGAGGTCGGGGCGCTCACCCCGCTCGCCGACGCGGGCCTCAGCAAGGCCGAGGTGCGCGCGCTGTCCGCCCACTGGGGCCTGCCGACGTGGGACAAGCCCGCCGCGGCGTGCCTGAGCAGCCGCATCGCCTACGGCATCCCCATCACCCCGGCGCTGCTGCACCGCGTCGAGCGCGCCGAGGCCGACGTCCGGGCGCTGCTCGGGGACCGGGTGCGCGACCTGCGCGTCCGCGACCTCGGTGACGGCACCGCCAGGGTCGAGCTGGACGCCGCGTGCCTGGAGTCGCTGGACGGCGCGGGGCGCACGGCCGTCGCCGCCGCGGTGCGCGCCCACGGCCACGCCGAGGTGGAGCTACGGGCCTTCCGCTCCGGGGCGATGAACGACCTGCTCGCCGCCCCCGACCGCTTCCGCTAGGCCGCTCGCCCCCGGCCCGGCCGGGGCACCCGCGCGTTAGGCTGGAGGATCGTGCGTCCCCCAGGGACGTGCTCCCCAGCTGTCCGTCACCCGGTTTTGAGGTCCACGTGCCCACAGGCAAGGTCAAGTTCTTCGACGCCGAGAAGGGCTTCGGCTTCGTCGCGTCCGACGACGGCGGCGAGGTCTTCGTCCACGCGAACGCGCTGCCCGCCGGCACCTCCGAGCTCAAGCCCGGGACCCGGATCGAGTTCGGCGTCGCCGACGGCCGCAAGGGCCCGTCCGCGCTGAGCGTCCGCGTCCTGGAGGCCCCGCCCTCGGTCCGCGCCGGCAGCCGCAAGCCCGCCGACGACATGGCCGCCATCGTCGAGGACCTCATCAAGCTCCTCGACGGGGTCTCCGCCGGCCTCAACCGCGGCCGCTACCCCGACCGCCAGGTCGGGGGCAAGGTCGCCCAGGTGCTCCGGGCCGTCGCCGACGACCTGGACGTCTGAGCGTGGCCGCCCGCGCACCGCGCGCCCCCCGCGCCGCCAAGCTCGACGCGGTAGGGGCCGCCGCCGTGGAGACCGCGCGCGCCGCGGCCGTCGAGGTCGCCGGCACGGACGAGGTCGGCGAGCACCTCGGTGCCACGGCCGAGGGCGAGCGCGTCACCGTCCACCGCTTCGCCAGCACCCACCGCGGCTACGCGGGCTGGGCGTGGACCGTCGTGCTGGCCCGGGTGCCCCGTGCCCGCGTCACCACCGTGAGCGAGGTCGTGCTGCTGCCGGGCGAGGGTGCCCTGCTCGCGCCGTCGTGGGTGCCGTGGGCGGACCGCATCGCCCCCGGCGACCTCGGCGAGACCGACGTGCTGCCGTTCCGCGACGACGACCCGATGCTCGACGAGGGCTTCGAGGTCGTCCCGGACGGCTGGGAGGAGTCGTTCTCCGGCGAGGAGACCACGCTGCTGTGGGAGATCGGCCACGGCCGCCGCCGGGTCGTCAACCGCGAGGGCCGGATCGACGCCGCGGGCCGCTGGTACGCCGGCGACGCCGGGCCGGACAACCCCGAGACCCGCGCGGCCGACGCGCCCTGCTCCACGTGCGGCTACCTGGTCGGGCTGACCGGCACGCTGCGGCAGTCCTTCGGGGTCTGCGCCAACGCCTGGTCGCCGGCCGACGGCCGGGTCGTGGCGATGGACCACGGCTGCGGCGCCCACTCCGAGACCGGCCTCACCGAGGACGACGTCGAGGAGCCGGAGCTGCCGGTGGTCGACGACCTGCGCGAGGAGCTCGACACCGACCCGCTGCCCGGGTCCGAGGTGGAGGGTGCTGCGCCCGCGCCCGTCGAGGTCGAGGTCGAGGTCGAGGTCGAGGCCCAGGTCGAGGTCGTGGCCGAGGCGGCCGGGTTCTCGCCGGCAGACGTGCCGCAGGCCGAGGACGTGCAGACCGAGGTGTCGCAGGCCGAGGACGTCCCGACCGAGGTCGGGCCCGAGGCGGCTCAGGCCGAGGTCGCGCCGGAGCCCGCCGTGCCGGACGACGTCGAGGTCGTCCTCGTCGACGTGTCCTCGGTCGAGGTGGTGGCCGTCGACGTCCCCGCCGACTCCGGCGCCGTGGTCGACCTGCCCGTGCTCCCGTCGCCCGTCCTCGATGCGCTCACCGCCGACGTGGTCGACACCGCCGACGTGGTCGACACCGCCGACGGGGTCGACCCCGCCGACGTGGTCGACCCCGCGGACGCACCTGACCCCTCGGACGCGCCTGACGCCGTCGACGACGTCACGGGGCCCCCGACCGCCTGAGCCCGGCGCACCCGCACCGCCGCCAGGCAGCCGAGCAGCCCGCCGACCGTCCCCGCCATCGCGACCCAGAGCCACCAGCGGTCGGCGGGGGCGAGGTCGTCGTGCAGCACGAGCAGCACGACGAGGGCGACGACGGCCACGACCGTGCCGAGGACGGCCGGGCGCACGGGGTCCATCGCGAGCGGCTCGGTCACCCGGACGAGCTGTCGACGACCCACCCGAGCAGGGTAGGAGACCTCTGGCAGGGTGGCGGCATGCCCGACGTGCCGCGCCCCGACCAGCCCCAGCAGCCCGCCCAGCCCCAGCAGCCCGCCCAGCCCCAGCAGGCAGGTCTCGCGCCGGACGCCGCCGGTCGCGGGACCGCCGTCGTCACCGGCGCGAGCTCCGGCATCGGTGCCGCCTCGGCCCGTGCCCTGGCCGCGGCCGGCTTCCACGTCGTCTGCGCGGCCCGCCGGGTCGACCGGCTGCACGCCCTCGCGGCGGAGGTCGGGGGGCGGGCCGTCGAGCTCGACGTCACCGACGACGCCTCCGTGGCCGCGCTCGCCGAGGCCGTGGCCGACCAGCCGTCGGTCGACCTGGTCCTGCACTGCGCGGGCGGCGCGCTCGGCATGGAGCCGGTCGTCGAGGCCGACGTCGACCGCTGGCGCCGGATGTACGACACCAACGTGCTCGGCGTGGTCCGGGTCACCCAGGCCCTGCTGCCGCGGCTGCGCGAGAGCAGGGCCGGCCAGGTCGTCGTCATGGGGTCGATCGCCGGCTCCGAGGTCTACCCCGGCGGGGGCGGGTACGTCGCGGCCAAGCACGCCGTCCGCGCCACCACGGAGACGCTGCGCTGGGAGCTGCACACCGAGGGCATCCGGGTCTCGGAGGTCGCCCCGGGCATGGTGCAGACCGACGAGTTCGCGCTGGTCCGCTTCGACGGCGACGCCGAGCGGGCGGCCGCGGTGTACGCCGGCACCACGCCCGTGACCGCCGAGGACGTGGCCGAGGTCGTCGTCTTCGTCGCCACGCGGCCCGCCCACGTCGATATCGACCGCGTCGTCGTCAAGCCCGTGCTGCAGGCGAACGGCCACACCGTCCACCGCCCGGGAGCCTGACGCCGCCGCTTTGATTACCCAGGCTAACGGTCTGCTGCTAGCCTGGACCCCGATGACAGCCCCCGCGGACACCCCCCGCCGCCCGTCCGACGCCTCGCCGGGCGGGCTCTCGGCCGACCTCCGCGTCTCGCTCATGCGGGCGGTCCGCCGGCTGCGCGCGGAGAAGTCCGACGCCGACATCACCGACTCGCAGTACGCGGTGCTCGGCACCCTCGACCGGCACGGCGCCATGACGTCTGCGGCGCTCGCCGGGCACGAGCGGGTGCGTCCGCCGTCGATGACGCGCCTGGTGGCGGGCCTGCTCGAGGCAGGCCTAGTGACCCGCGCCGCCCACCCCGACGACGGTCGCGCGCAGATCGTCGAGCTCACCGACGCCGGCCGGGACGCGGTGGCCGAGACCCGCCGCCGCCGCGACGAGTGGCTGTGCCACCACCTCGCCGGCCTGCCGGAGGAGGACCGCCGCACCCTCGCCCGCGCCGCCGTGCTGCTGTCCGAGCTGAGCGAGGCGTGACCGGGCTCCGCGGCACCTTCCGCTCCCTCGCCCACCGCGACTACCGGTTGTGGGCCGGCGCGGCCGTGGTGTCGAACACCGGGACCTGGATGCAGCGCGTCGCCCAGGACTGGCTCGTGCTCGTCGACCTCACCGCCGACTCGGCGCTCGCCGTCGGCGTGGTCACCGGGCTGCAGTTCCTGCCGATGCTGGTCCTCGCCCCGTGGGCGGGCCTGATCGCCGACCGGTACGAGAAGCGGCGCATCCTCCAGATCAGCCAGACCCTGCAGGGCCTGCTCGCGGCCGGCCTGGGCGCGCTCGTGCTCGCCGGTGCCGCCCAGGTGTGGCACGTCTACGTCTTCGCCCTCGCGCTCGGCGTGGTCACGGCCTTCGACGCCCCGGCCCGGCAGACCTACGTCACCTCCCTCGTCCCGCCGGAGGACCTGCCGAACGCCATCGGCCTCAACGCCGCGACCTTCCACCTCGGCCGCCTGCTCGGCCCCGCCACCGCGGGCCTGCTCATCGCCTGGGCGGGGACCGGGCCGGTGTTCGTCGTCAACGCGGTGTCGTTCGCCTTCACCGTCGAGGTCCTGGCGATGACCCGCTCCCGCAGCCCCGGCCAGGGCACGGGCGGGCTCAGCGGCCTGGAGCGGATGCGGCAGGCCGCGGTGTACGTGCGGACCCGCGGCGACATCGTGCTCGTCCTCTGCCTGGTGTTCGTCGTCGGGACGTTCGGGCTCAACTTCCAGCTGACGACCGCGGTGATGGCGCGCCTGGAGTTCGACCGGGGGCCGGAGTCCTACGGGCTGCTCGGCACCTTCCTGGCCGTGGGCTCCCTGACCGGCGCGCTGCTGGCCGCCAGCCGTGAGCGGGCCCGGATGCGCCTGGTCGTCGGCGCGGTCCTGGCCTTCGGGGTGACGTCGAGCATCGCCGCCCTGATGCCGACGTACTGGACCTTCGCGGCGTCGCTCGTCCTCGTCGGGCTCAGCGCCCTCACCCTCATGACGGCCGCGAACTCCACCGTCCAGCTGTCGACGCCGCCCGAGCTCCGCGGTCGCGTCATGGCGCTCTACTTCGCCGTGTTCATCGGCGGCACGCCCCTCGGGGCACCGGTCGTCGGGTGGGTCGGGGAGACCTTCGGGGCGCGCTGGACCATCGCCGTCGGCGGGGTGACCGCGCTCGCCGCCGGGCTGGTCGCGCTGGCGTGGCTGGCCCGTCGCTCCGTCGTCGACCTGCACTACGACACCCACGCCCGGCCCAGGCTGCGCCTGGAGACCTCGCCCCGCCCCGACGCCGACCGGCAGGCCGCCTGATGGGCGAGCCGCTGGCGACCGCGCTGGCCGAGGTGCGCGACCTGCTGCTCGGCGACGGCCTGCTCCGCGCCGTCGCCGCCGGTCGCCGCCGCGGTGCCCAGCCGTCGGCCCCCCGGGTCGAGCTGCGCGCGGTGACGGTGTCCGCCGGGCGCCGGGTGGTCGTCACCGAGCGGCACGAGCGCGTCCCGCTCACCCGCACCCTCGACGCCGCGGCGCTCGTCCCCGCCGTCGACGCCCTGCTGGCCGAGCCGTTCGGCAACTGGCACGTCGAGCACGCCGGCGGGACCCTCCAGCTGCGGGTGACCAAGCGAGGCGAGGCGCAGGTGCACCGCTCGTCCCGCGCCGCCGACGACGCCCCGGCGGCGCCGGCCGCGTCGCACGACCGCGCCAAGCAGCACCGCCTGCCGCCCGACGACCCGCTGTTCGACGCCGTCGGCGCCGGGGCCGCCAAGCGCCGCCAGGTCGACGCGTTCCTCGGCCGGCTCGACGACGTCGTGCCCGCCCAGCCCGCCGACCGCCCGCTGCGCGTGGTCGACCTGGGCTGCGGCAACGCCTACCTCACCCTCGCCGCCCACCGCTGGCTGTCCCGTCGCGGCCCGGTCGAGACCGTCGGGGTGGACGTCCGCGACGACGTCATCGCCCGCAACACCGAGCTGGTCGGGCGGATCGGCGAGACCGGGGTGCGCTTCGTCGTCGACTCCGCGGGGCGGTGGGAGCCGGACGCGGCCCCCGACGTGGTGCTCGCGCTGCACGCCTGCGACACAGCGACCGACGAGGCGCTGGCGCAGGCCGTGGGCTGGGGAGCCCGGGCCGTGCTCGCCGCGCCCTGCTGCCACAAGGACCTGCGCCGCCAGGTCGACGCCCGCGCCGGGCACGCCGTCGACGGGGCGGGGGCGGCGCTGCGGCCGATGCTGCGCGACGGCATCCTCCGCTCGCGGCTGCTCGACACCGCCACCGACGCCCTGCGCGCGGACCTGCTGCGCCTGCACGGCTACCGCACCGACGCCGTCGAGCTCGTCGACCCCGAGCACACGCCGCGCAACACCCTGCTGCGCGCGGTCCGGACGGGTGCCGCCGCGCCCGCCGGGCTTGCGGAGGAGGTCGAGGCGACCTGTGCCGCCCTGGGTGTCCGGCCCCGGCTGGCGGACCTGCTCGCCTGAGACGCGCAGGTGCGTCACGACGGCCCGCTGCGACGGCGCGCTCCGTCGCGACGGCCGTGCCGACGCAATGGCACCGTGCGTCGGAACTGCGCCGACGCAACGGCACCCTGCGTCGGCTAGACCGGCGCAGGGTGCCGTTGCGACGGAACGTCCGGCCGGCGCGTCAGTCGTGGACGGCGCGGCTCCACAGCACGGCGAGGCTGCCGACGACGACGACGAGCAGCAGCGGCACCGCGACCAGGGCCAGGTGGATGCCGACCCGGTCGGCCAGCACCCCGACGGCGAACGGGACGCTGCCGGCCGCGAGCCCGACGCCGATGCTCACCCGCGCCATGCCCCGCTCGGCCTGGCCACCGGTGCTGCGGACCAGCCACGCGGACCCGATGGGGAAGAACGCCCCGGCGCCCGCCCCGCTGAGCGCGAGCCCGACGACGGCGGGCACGACCCATCCGGTCGAGGCCAGGGTGGACAGCCACAGCAGCGACCAGCCGGCCCCGAGGACGAGCACCGCGAGCTGGAGCAGGCGGCTGCTGCTCCACCGGCGGGCGAGCGGGACCGCGCCGAAGCGCCCGACGGTCATGCCCAGGGCGAAGGCGGCGACGACGGCGCTGGAGCCGGCCGCGTCCAGCGGGGTCCGCTCGCGCAGCAGCTCCGCGGACCACGTGTTGAGGCTGACCTCCATGCCGACCCCGGTCATGACGACGGCGAGGATGACCCACACCCGGCGGGGCAGCGGGATGCGGCGGCCGTCCTCACCGTGGGCCGGGGTGGGCGCGGCACGCAGCGCCGAGGCGTCGACCAGGCCCTGCCGGTCGCGCCGCAGCACCCAGCGCATGAGCAGCGCCGTCGCCAGGGCCAGCGGCAGCATGAGCAGCAGCGCCGGGCGCCACGTCAGCCCCGCGGCCACGCTGGCCCCGACCGCGAGCGGCGCGACGATGCCGATGCCGGAGCCCGCGCCGTTGGCCTCGCTCACCGCGGCGCCGGAGGCCCGGCCGTGGTGGCCGTCGAGCACGGCGGTCGCGGTGGCGGTCAGCAGGGTGCCGCCGCAGCCCGCGGCCACCATGCCGCCGAGGGTGAGGACGAGACCGCCCGCGGGCAGCAGCGGGCCCACCGACAGCAGGACCGCCGCCAGGCCGGTGCACCCGGCACCCACGCTCATCGCGCCCCACCGGCGCAGCCGCCGCACGAGGGGGACCAGCAGCGGTGCGGACAGCACGCTGCCGACGGACAGCGCCGTCGCGTGCAGCCCGACCAGGGTCTTGGACAGCCCCATCTCCAGCCCGAGCAGCGGGAGCACCGGCCCGGAGGCGAAGACGAACCAGCCCCAGGCGACGATCGCGCTGTAGCCGGCGGCCGTCACCGCGTCCCGGTGCAGCGGTGCGGCCTGCTGGACGGTCGACGTCACGCGGTCAGCCGCTCCACGACGTGGTCGACGCAGGCGAGCAGCGCCTCCACGTCGGCCGGCTCGACCGAGGGGAAGGTGCCGACCCGGAGCTGGTTGCGGCCGAGCTTCCGGTACGGCTCGGTGTCGACCACGCCGTGGGCCCGCAGCACCCGGCCGACCTCGGCGGCGTCGACCCCGTCGAGGTCGACGGTCGCGACGACCGGGCTGCGCAGGGCGGGGTCGGCGACGGAGGGCGAGGCCCACGGTCGCTGCTCGGCCCAGGAGTAGACGAGGTCGGAGGAGGTGCGGCTGCGCCGGGCGGCCCACGCCAGCCCGCCCTGGTCGAGCAGCCAGGTCACCTGCTCGGCGAGCATGACCAGGGTCGCCAGCGCGGGGGTGTTGACGGTCTCGTCCTTGCGCGAGGACGCGAGCGCGGCGGTCAGCGACAGCGACGGCGGCACCCAGCGCTCCGTCGTCGACAGGCGGGCGGCCCGCTCCAGGGCGGCCGGCGACAGCAGCGCGAGCCACAGCCCGCCGTCGGAGCCGAACGCCTTCTGCGGCGCGAAGTAGTAGGCGTCGGCCTGCGACACGTCCACCTCGACCCCGCCGGCGGCGGAGGTGGCGTCGACGAGCAGCAGCGCCCCGTCGTCCGCGCCCTGCACCCGCTCGACCGGGGCGATCACGCCGGTCGAGGTCTCGTTGTGCGCCCAGGCGTAGGTGTCGACGCCGCGCACGGCGTGCGGGCGGGCCAGCTGCCCGGGCGGGGCCACGACGTGGTCGGACCCGGCGACGAACGGGGCCTGGGCGGTGGCGGTGGCGAACTTCCCGCCGAACTCGCCGTGGACGAGGTGCTGCACGTGCCGGTCGACGAGGCAGCAGGTCGCGACGTCCCAGAAGACCGTGGACCCGCCGTTGCCGAGGACGACCTCGTAGCCCTCCGGCAGGTCGAACAGCTCGGCCATGCCGTGGCGGACCGTGCGGACGAGGGCCCGCACCGGCTCCTGGCGGTGCGACGTGCCCAGCAGGCGCGCACCGGCGGCCGTGAGCGCGTCGACCTGGGCGGGGCGGACACGGCTCGGGCCTGAGCCGAACCGTCCGTCGGCGGGCAGCAGCTCCGCGGGGATCTCCACGGCGGCATCGTCCCAGCCGCGGGGCGACCGGCCGCCCCCCGCCCGGACCGCGGGCACCGCTGGGCGAGGATGGCGCCGTGCCCGACGCCACGACGCCGCCCGGTCCCACCCCGCCGCCCGCCGAGCCGGCCACCCCGCAGGGGCACCAGGCCGACCTGGCCGCCCTGCGGGTGAGCTACACCTCGGGGGCGCTGGACGAGGCCGACCTCGCCGCCACCCCGCTCGCGCAGTTCCGCGCCTGGTTCGACGACGCCGCCGCGAGCCCGGCGGTGGTCGAGCCCAACGCCGTGGTCGTCGCCACCGCCGGGCCGACCGGGCCGTCGGTGCGCACGGTGCTGCTCAAGGGCCTGGACGGGGCGGGCTTCCGGTTCTACACGGGGCTCGGCTCGCGCAAGGCACGCGACCTGGCGGCCGACCCGCGGGCCGCCCTGCTGTTCGCGTGGGTGCCGCTGCAGCGCCAGGTCTCCGTCCGGGGGCCGGTCGGGCCGCTGCCCCGCGAGGAGGTGCTCGCCTACTTCACCAGCCGCCCGTACGGCTCGCGCATCGGGGCGTGGGTGTCCGAGCAGTCGGCCCCGGTCGACCGGCGGGAGGTGCTGGAGGAGCGGGAGGCGGAGCTGCGGCGGCGCTGGCCGGACACCGGCTCGCCCGACGACGTCCCGCTGCCGGACCACTGGGGCGGGTTCCTCGTCCGCGCCGCGGAGGTCGAGCTGTGGCAGGGCCGCGCGTCGCGGCTGCACGACCGGCTCGTCTACGTCGCGCGGGAGGGCACGGGCCGGCTCGACGTCGCCGGGGACTGGCGGGTCGAGCGCCGCCAGCCCTGAGCGCGCGCCGGTCGGGACCCGGACGAGCCGGGCGGGCTGGTCGAGCGGGTGGGCGGACGACCGGGACAGGGCGCCGATGAGTCCGGGCCGGTCGCGAGGTCTCCCCGGCATGACCGTCACCTCCGTCCTCGCCCAGGCAGCCGTCACCGACCTGGAGGCCGCCGAGGGGTGGTGGACCGCGCTGCTGGGCAGGGGGCCGGACCTGCGCCCGATGGACGGCCTGCTCGAGTGGCACCTGGTCGGGGGCTCCGGCGTCCAGGTGTGGCGGGAGCCGGCCCGTGCCGGGCGCTCGACCGTCGTGCTCGGGGTGACCGACGTGGCGGCCGCAGCCGCCGCGGCCACGGCGGCGGTCCTCGGTCCGGCGGAGCCGCAGGACGGGGGCGGCGGCCGGGTGGTCGTGCTCGCCGACCCGGACGGCACCCGCGTGGTGCTCGTCGGCGCGTAGCCATCACGGGGAGGACAGGGGGCATGGGACAGCCCCCGGGGTCGTGACCCTGATGGGCCACGTGCCGCGTGGACGAGGTGCGGCACCCGGGGGCTGCGGTGGCTGACGGGGATTAGCCGACAGTCAGGTCCTGGCGGGCCGCGTCAGCGGTCAGCCACCTCACAAGTCCGAGAGTTCTTCACAGCTCGGATCACCTCCCTTCCGTGTGGGAGGACCGTACGTCGCGCCCGAGCCGGACGTCCAGCGCTTTTCGGCCACGGCGAGCACCGGGCCGGGTCGCGCGCGGACCGGGACGTACCGGACGCCGTCCGTCGTCCTCAGCCGGTGACCTCGGCCAGGCGTGCCAGCGCCTCCGTGCGCTCGGCGGCGTGGTCGACGACCCGCTCGGGGTAGCCGTGCGCGTACCCGTCGGCCACCTCCCACGGCGTGTGCGCCTTCCCGCCCGCCAGGTGCGCGAGCTCGGGCACGTACCGGCGGACGTACTCCCCGTCCGGGTCGAACTTCTGGCCCTGCGTCACGGGGTTGAACACGCGGAAGTACGGGGCGGCGTCGGTCCCCGAGCCCGCGACCCACTGCCAGCCGTGGTTGTTGCTGGCCAGGTCCCCGTCGCGCAGCATCTGCATGAAGTACCGCGCCCCGTGCTGCCACTCCACGTGCAGGTCCTTGACGAGGAAGCTCGCCACGATCATCCGCACCCGGTTGTGCACCCAGGCCTCGGCGTGGAGCTGGCGCATCCCGGCGTCGACCATCGGGTAGCCGGTCCGCCCCTCCTGCCAGGCCAGCAGCCGCTCCGCCCCGGTGCCCCGGCGGACGTCGTCGTGGCGCATGGACGCCAGCTGCGGTCGCAGGTACTCCCGCGCGCTGTCGGGGCGGTGCCACAGCACGTCGGCGTAGAACTCCCGCCACGCCAGCTCCGTGCGGTACGTCTCGACCGACTCGCGCTGCTCCTGGCCCAGCGACCCGTCCTGCAGCAGCGCGGCGAGGTCCGCGAGCAGGGTGCGCGGGTGCACCTCGCCGTACTTCAGGTGCGCGCTCATCGTCGACGTGCCTGCCGTCGCCGGCAGGTTCCGCGCGGGCCCGTAGCCGTGGACCTTCTCCTCCAGGAACCGGTGCCAGGTCTGCTGCGCCGCGGCCTCGCCGGCCTCCGGGAGCACGGTGCCGCCGAGGTCGGGCTCCTCGGGCCACTCCCGCCCGGGCACCCGCTGCCACGCGACCTGACCGGCCGAGCCGTCGACCGGCGCCGCAGGGGTCGCCCACCCCTGCCGCTGCCAGGCCCGCGAGAAGGGCGAGAACACCTTGTACGCCTCGCCGCTGCCGTTGCGCACGGTGCCGGGCGCGACGGCGTACGGGGAGCCGGTCGCGACCATCCGCCCGCCCGCCTGCTCCATCGCCACGGCCACCGCGCTGTCGCGCCGGCGCCCGTAGGGGCCGTAGTCGGCGCTCACGTGCACCTCGTCGGCCCCGGCCTCGCGCGCGACCTCCGGCACCACCTGCACGGGGTCGCCCTCGCGGACGACGAGCCCGCCGCCCAGGGCGTCGTCGAGCGCGTGCAGCGAGCGCAGCAGCCAGGCGCGCCGGGGGTCGCCCGAGGGCCCCCACAGCGACGGGTCGACGACGAAGAGCGGCACGACGCCCCTGCTGCCGGGCGGCTCGTGCCCGTCGCTGCCCGAGGCGGCGAGCAGGGCGGGGTGGTCGGCGAGGCGCAGGTCGCGGCGGAACCACAGGACGGCCGCACCGTCACCGCCGGGAGCTGCCGGGACGCGGTCGGCGGGCATGCCGGGAACCTATGCCGGGGCCCCGGGCCCCGCGACCGCTGGGGCGGGGCGCGACCCGTCCGACAACCTCCTGGCCGGGGGCGGGTGGTGCGGGTTACCGTCGTCCCGTGCACGGTCCTCGCCGTCAGGTGCGGGCCCGCGGTCGTGGGCAGGTCCCCGCCGGGCCCGGGGCGCCCGCGCGCGCCGGCGGTCCGGGCGGGACGAGGCACGTCTTCGTCCGTCGGCATGTGCCCGCCGGTCTGCTCGTCCAGGCGTCGTCCCGTCCGGGGCGGCGCCTTCGTCGTCCCGGGGGCACCTGCCAGGTGCTCCCGCGGCCGCTGCGAGGGAGGTCCTAGGTGCGGACCCTGGTGCTCAACGCCGGCTACGAGCCGCTGGCCGTGGTGTCGTTCCGGCGCGCCGTCGTGCTGGTCCTCGCGGGCAAGGCGACGGTGCTGGCCGCCCACACCGACGAGGTCGTGTCGACGTCCAGCCGCTTCGTGCGGCCGTCGGTGATCATCCTGCGCCGCTACATCCGGGCGCCCTACAGCACGAGCGTCCCGGTGAGCCGGCGCGGCGTGCTGCGCCGCGACGGGCACCGCTGCACCTACTGCGGGGCTGCCGCCACGACCGTCGACCACGTCATGCCCCGCAGCCGCGGCGGCGCCGACACCTGGGCCAACCTCGTGGCGTGCTGCGTGCGGTGCAACAACGTCAAGGGCAACCGCACCGCCGACGAGATGGGCTGGACGATGCGGAGCCGCCCCTACGCGCCGCGCGGGGCGGCCTGGGTGGTCCGCGGCGCCGAGCAGCGGGACCCGGCCTGGGAGGACTTCCTCTCCCCGGTCGCCGCCTGACCCCGGCTCCTCGGGCAGGGGCCCCGGCTCGACGGGCGGGGGCCCCGGCGGCACGATCGGCCGGGTGACCTCCCTCGCCTCGACCCGTCCCGAGCTCGCCGGCACGTTCGGCATGGTGGCCAGCACGCACTGGCTGGCCACCGCCGTCGGGCAGTCGGTGCTCGAGCGCGGGGGCAACGCCTACGACGCGGCGGCCGCGGCGGGGTTCGTGCTCCAGGTGGTCGAGCCCCACCTCAACGGCCCGGCCGGCGAGGTGCCCGTGGTGCACAAGCCGGCCGGCGCCCCGGTGCAGGTGGTGTGCGGGCAGGGCGTCGCGCCGGCCGCCGCCACCCCGGAGGTCTTCGCCGACCTGGGGCTGGACCACGTGCCCGGCACCGGCCTGCTCGCCGCGACCGTCCCCGGCTCGTTCGGCGCCTGGGCGCTGCTGGTCCAGCGCTGGGGCACGTGGTCGGTGGCCGACGTCCTCGCCCCGGCCGTCGGCCTCGCCGAGGACGGCGCCCCCGTGCTCGACCGGGTCGCCTCGACCGTGGCGCGGATGGCCGGGCACTTCCGCGAGCACTGGCAGCCCTCCGCCGAGACCTACCTCGTGGGCGACGGCCCCGACGGGGCGCCGCTGCCGGGGTCGCGGCTGCGCCTGCCCGGCCTGGCCGCGACGTACCGGCGCGTGGTGGCCGAGGCCGGCACCGGTGACCGGGAGGAGCAGTGGGAGCGGGCGCGCGCGGCCTGGTACTCCGGCTTCGTCGCCGAGGCCGTCGACGAGTTCTGCTCCGGCACGGCGTGGCTGGACACCAGCGGCGAGGTGCACGGCGGCCTGCTGCGCGGCGACGACATGGCCGCCTGGCGCGCCACGGTCGAGGAGCCGGCGACCGGCGCGTACCGCGACCTCACCGTCTGCAAGACCGGCACGTGGGGCCAGGGCCCGGTCATGCTGCAGACCCTCGGCGTGCTCGACGCGCTCGGCGTCGGCGACGAGCCGCTGCGGGACGCCGACGGCGAGGAGGACCCCGCCTGGCTGCACGCCTGGGTCGAGGCGACCAAGCTGGCGATGGCCGACCGGGAGGCCTGGTACGGCGACTCCGCCGACGACCCGGTGCCCGTCGAGGAGCTCGTCGACCCGGCGTACCTGCGCGCGCGTGCGGGGCTGGTCGGCGACCGCGCCGACCTGGGTCTGCGGCCGGGCTCGCCCGGGGGGCGCGTCCCGCGGCTGCCCGTCGTCGTCACCGACCCGACCGGCTCCCGCGCGGCAGCCGGCGGTCCCGGGGCGGGGGAGCCCACGGTGCAGCGGAGCGGCCTCACCCGCGGCGACACCGTCCACCTGGACGTGGTCGACCGGTGGGGCAACGTGGTCTCGGCCACCCCGAGCGGGGCGTGGCTGCAGTCCAGCCCGGTCGTGCCGGCGCTCGGGTTCCCGCTGGGCACGCGGGGGCAGATGTTCCGCACCGAGCCCGGTCTGCCGGCGTCCCTGCGACCGGGGCGGCGGCCGCGGACCACGCTGTCGCCCACCCTGGTGCTGCGCGAGGGCGAGCCGTGGCTGGCGCTCGGGACGCCGGGCGGGGACCAGCAGGACCAGTGGACGTCGGTGTTCCTCGTCCGCGCCGCCGCGGCCGCCGAGCACGGCCGCCGCACGGGCGAGCCGCCGGCGCTGCTCACCCCGCTGCAGTCGCTGCTGGACGAGCCCATGCTCCACAGCGACCACGCACCGAGCTCGTTCCACCCGCGCCTGGCCGAGCCGGGGGTCGTCGTCGTGGAGGACCGGACGTCGCCGACGGTGCTGGACGACCTGCGCCGGCGCGGGCACGACGTCCGGCCCACCGACGGCTGGCAGCTGGGCCGGACCTGCGTGGTCGGGGTGGAGGGCGGCTTCCTGCGGGCGGCCGCCAACGCCCGCGGCGGCCAGGGGCTCGCCGCGGGACGCTGACGGGGCGGCTCAGCGGACGGTGACCGTCATCTCGTCGCTCGTGCCGGTGCGGGGGCCCTCCCCGTCGGAGTAGTCGGGCAGCTCGACGCGGAAGGTGTACGTCCCGGCGGGCAGGGAGACGGGGACCTGGAAGGTCTCGAAGCGGCCGTCGGCACCGGTCTGCGCCAGGCCGGAGCCCTTGACCGTGCCGCCCTGGAGGACCTCCCAGTGCAGCGTGCCCTCGGGGGCGGTGGCGGCGCCGGAGAAGACCGTCACCCCGGCGGACAGCGCGGACGCGGTGACCGGTGCGGGGGACCGGAGCTCGACCTGGGCGCCGCCGGCGGGCGGCGTGACGCTCTCCGGGCCGACGCCGTCGCGCCAGACGGCGATGGTCGCGCCGGAGCTGCCGAGCTCCTCCACGACGATCCGGCTCGTGCCGGACGCGGTGGTGAGCGAGCCGCCCTCGGGCAGGGCGGAGGCCCAGTCCTCGGTGCGGGCGCCGCCGCCGACCGAGCCGTCCAGGAGCAGGACGTCGCGGGCCTTGGCGGGGCTGGTCCGGTGGACGAGGACCCCGGGGTCGAGGCCGCGGGAGTTGCCCGACAGCCACGAGTCCCAGCCGGTGGGGGTGCGGTACTCCACGTAGTAGCTGCCGGCGGGGTCGGCGATGCGGAGCACGCGCAGGCCGTCGCCGCTGGCGGGGGCCAGGCGGACCCGCACCGGTGCCGACGTCGTGAGCTTCTCGGTGGAGCGCAGGGCGCCGAGGGCGTCGGCCTGCGGCGCGGCGAGCGAGCCCAGCACCGACCACGAGATGCCCATGACGTCGTAGTAGTCGCGGTACTCGTGGCTGCTGCACCCCGGCTGCCAGGAGGTGCCGCTCCAGGTCCCGTCGGGGGAGGCGGTGCAGAGCAGCCCGTTGGAGTGCCCGAGGCCCATGTTGTGGCCGAGCTCGTGGGCGATGATCGACACGTTGGCGTGCCCGACCCACGACCGGCCGCCGCTGTCGGGCGAGCCGACCGTGCCCAGGCCGGCGCCGCAGCCGGCCGCGGGGGGCAGGTAGACGAGCAGGTGCCGGCGGCTGCCGGCGACGAAGCCCACCTTGCCCGCGACCTCGTTCCACAGCTGCGTGCTGTTGGCGCACGTGCTGCTCAGCGACACCCAGTCGTGCCGGGCGACCACCCGGAAGCCGCGCTGGCCGCGGGTCTGCTGCTCCCAGAAGCTGTTCGCCCCGCCGTCGACGGCGGCCGCGAGGGTCGTGGGGGTCATGCCGTCGCGGGCCGCGCCCGCGGGGGTGGCGAGGACGACGGTGACGTCGTGGGTGAGCGCGGCGGCGGCGACGCCGAACACGTCCTGGCTGCCCTGGCCGTACAGCAGCTCGCCCGCGGCGGCCACGGGCATCTGCTCCTGGAGCACCCGGACCGGGTGGGTGCCGTCGGCCTCGCGGGCGCCGAGCTCGACGGTGACGGTGCTGCCGTCCTCGACGGCCTCGACGTCGGCGGCGTCGACCGGGTACCCCGTCCCGCCCGCCTCGACGGAGGCGAGCAGCAGGGCGTGGTCGTCGCCGTCCGTGCCGTGGTCGTCCTCGTGGGCGGCGGCCAGGTCCTCGAGCCAGGTGCGGGTGAGCGTGCCGGTGACGACGCCGGGCGCGGGGGCGCTGGGGAGGGCGGGGCCGGTGGCGGGGTCGGGGGTGTCCGTCGCGGGTGCGGCCGGCGCGGGGGCCGACGGCGCGGCGACGGCCGGCGCG
>NZ_JBBEOI010000057.1 GCF_037860755.1 Aquipuribacter hungaricus
CCCCGACTTCTGGTCCGTGCCCGAGGACCCGACCCGGACCGAGACGCCGGCGCCGGCCGGCCCGTCGGGCTGGTCCCGGTCGCCCGCGAGGCCGACGCGCTGTCCGCAGCCGGCCTGGCCGACGCCGTCGTGCTCGCCGACGCCACCGACCCCGTCGCCACGGCCGCCGCCGTCCGGGGCGCCCTGGGCGGGCGCGGGGCCGACGTCACCGTCGTCTGCGTCGACGTCCCGGGCTGCGAGCACGGCGCCGTGCTGGCCACCGACGACGGCGGGGTCGTCGTGTTCTTCTCCATGGCCACGTCGTTCAGCGCGGCCGCCCTGGGCGCCGAGGGGCTCGCCGCCGACGTCACCATGCTCGTCGGCAACGGCTACACCCCCGGCCACGCCGCCCTCGCGCTGCGCCTGTTCCGGGGCAGCGACGGCGTGCAGGCCCTGTTCGGCGGCCGCCACGGCGCCCCGGGCCCCGCTGCGGCGAGGATGGGCGCATGACGAGCCCGACCGCACCGGCCGACCGGTGACCCGCGTCCTGTACCGCCACGGCGCGGTCTACACGCCTGCCGACCCGTACGCCCAGGCCCTCCTCGTCGACGGCGGCACCGTCGCCTGGGTCGGCGGCGACGAGCGGGCGGCCACCATGGCCACCGACGGCAGCGCCGACGAGGTCGTCGACCTCGCCGGGGCCCTGGTCACCCCCGCGTTCGTCGACGGGCACGTCCACTCCTTCGACACCGGGCTGCTCATGACCGGGGTCGACGTCACCGGCGCCCGCCGGGTGGACGACGTCCTGGACGCCGTCGCCGCGTACGTCGCCGCGCACCCGGGCCGCACCGCGCTCGGCCACGGCTGGGACGAGACGCTGCTCGCCGAGGGCCGCCCGCCGACGGCCGCCGAGCTCGACCGGGCCGCGGGCGGCGCCGAGGTGTACCTGTCCCGGGTCGACGTGCACTCCGCGCTGGTGTCCTCCCCGCTCGCCGCCCGGGCGGGCTGCGCGGACCGCGCCGGCTGGGACGGCACCGCCCGGGTCGAGCGCGACGCCCACCACGTGGCCCGGGCCGCTGCCCGCGACGTCCCCGACGCCGAGCGCGCCGCCGCCCACGAGGCCGCCCTGCGCCGGGCCGCCGAGGTGGGCATCGGCACCGTCCACGAGATGTCCGGGCCGTTCATCGGCGGGCTCGCCGACCTGCCCGTCCTGCTGGACGTCGCCGACCGCGTCGGGGTCCGGGTCCTGCCGTACTGGGGCGAGGCCGCCACCGACGCCGACCACGCCCGCGCCCTGGTCGCCGGGCTCGGCCTGCCCGAGGGGGTCCGGCTGGCCGGGCTCGCAGGTGACCTGTCCGCCGACGGCTCGATCGGCTCGCGCACCGCGGCCTTCCGCGAGCCCTACGCCGACAACGACGCCGACCGCCCGGACCACCGCGGACACGCCTACCTGGACGCCGCGACGATCGCCGCGCACGTCGTCGCCTGCGTCGGGGCGGGCCTGCAGCCGGGCTTCCACGTCATCGGCGACGCCGCGCTCGACACGGTCATCCAGGGCTGCGAGGACGCCGCCCGCACGCTCGGCGGGAGCCGGCTCCGCACGGCGCGGCTGCGGCTGGAGCACGTCGAGACGGCCGACGACGCCCAGGTCGCCGCGCTCGCGGGCCTCGGCGCGGTGCTGAGCATGCAGCCGATGTTCGACGGGCTGTGGGGCGGCGACGCCGGGCTCTACGCGCGCCGGCTGGGCACGCGGCGGCTCAACCGGGTCGGCAGCATCGCCGCGGCCGGCATCCCGCTCGCCTTCGGCTCCGACTCCCCGGTGACCGCGCTCGACCCGTGGGGCGGGGTGTCCGCCGCGGCGTTCCACCACGACGCCGACCAGCGGGTCAGCGTCCGCGCCGCGTTCGCCGCCCACACCCGCGGCGCGCACCGCTGTGCCCGCGACGACGTCCACGTCTCCGAGCAGGCGGGCGTGCTGGTGCCGGGCGCGCCGGCGGACCTCGCCGTCTGGGAGGCGGGCGAGCTCGTCGTCCAGGCACCCGACGACCGGATCCAGGCCTGGAGCACCGACGCCCGCTCCCGCGTCCCGGCCCTGCCGGACCTCAGCCCCGGCGCCCCCCGGCCCCGCGGCATGCGCACCGTCGTGGCCGGCCGCGTCGTCCACGACACGGGCGAGCTGGGCGGGACCACCTCATGACAGGAGCACGACCGTGACCCGCCGCAGACCCGTCCTCGACCTCGACCCCGCCCAGGTGGTCCGGGCCCGCGAGCTCGCCCACGCCGCCTCGGCGCCGGTCGTCGACCTCGCCCGCACCCGCACCACGGTGAGCGTCGAGCGTGCCGTGCTGCGCGCCGCCGGCCTGGAGGGCGCGGACGCCGAGGGCATCCCGTGGGTCAACCACCTCGTCGACGCGGTCCGCCGCCAGGTCGGGCTCGAGCAGGGCGTCGCCGTGCCGGTGTGGGACGCGCTCGCCCGCGCCGAGGCCGGCGACCTCACCGTGCTCGCGCAGAAGGCCGCCGTGGACGGCGTCCGCTTCGCCCTGCCGTCCGGGAGCGCGCGCGAGCACGCCCTCGTCGGCGCCCGTGCCGCGGCGGCCGGGGGGGTGGCCGGCATCGACGCCGCCCGCGCCGAGCGCGAGGCCATGGTCGCCCGGATCGGCGACCCGCCCCAGCGGCCGTGGATCTACCTCATCGTGGCGACCGGTGACATCTACGAGGACATCCCGCAGGCCCAGGCTGCCGCCCGGGCCGGTGCCGACGTCATCGCCGTCATCCGCTCCACCGGGCAGTCGCTGCTGGACTACGTCCCGGAGGGCGCGACCCGCGAGGGGTACGCCGGCACCTACGCCACCGCCGAGAACTTCCGGCTCATGCGGGCCGCGCTGGACGAGGTGTCGGTCGAGGTCGGCCGCTACGTCCGGCTCACCAACTACGCCTCCGGGCTGTGCATGCCGGAGATCGCCACGCTGGCCGGGCTGCGGCGGCTGGACATGATGCTCAACGACTCGATGTACGGGATCCTCTTCCGCGACATCAACCCGGTCCGGACCTTCGTCGACCAGCGGTTCAGCCGCCAGGTCCACGCCCGCGCGGGCATCATCATCAACACCGGCGAGGACAACTACCTCACCACCGCCGACGCGGTCGACGCCGCCCACACCGTCACGGTGTCGCAGCTGCTCAACGAGACGTTCGCCCACGAGGCGGGCCTGCCCGACCGGCTGCTCGGCCTGGGCCACGCCTTCGAGATCGACCCGGCCGTGCCCGAGTCGTTCCGCCTGGAGCTCGCCCACGCCCTGCTCGCGCGGACCCTGTTCCCGGACGCGCCGCTGAAGTGGATGCCGCCCACCCGGCACATGACCGGCGACGTGTTCCAGGGCTACCTGCTCGACGGGTTCTTCAACCTCGTCGGCTCCCTCACCGACCAGGACATCCTGCTCGTCGGGATGATGACCGAGGCCGTCGTCACGCCGTGGCTGTCCGACCGCGACCTCGCCCTGCAGAACGTGCGCTACGTGCAGCGGGCGGCCGGCGGGCTGGCCGAGGACTTCGTCCCCGCGCCCGACGGGCTCATCGCCACCCGTGCCCGGCACGTCCTCGGCGAGGCCGTGGACCTCCTCGAGCGGATCGTCGGCAGCGAGGGCGGCCTGCTCACCGCCATCGAGCACGGCACGTTCGGCGGCATGAAGCGCCCGGCCGACGGCGGCCGCGGCCTGGACGGTGTCGTCGAGCGCGGCGACGACTACGTCAACCCCGTGAGCGAGATCCTCGAGGGAGACCAGCGATGACCACCCCGACCCCCGCCACGACGGGCGCCTCCGGTTCCGCCGGCCTGCCGGACGGCCTGCCGCCGGGGATGCCGGCGCTGGTCCGGCCCTACGGCGACACCACCGGCGACGGCATGGTGCAGCTGTCGTTCACCCTGCCGCTGCCCGCGGGCAAGCGGGCCGAGGGTGCCGCCGCCCAGCTCGCCCGGAAGATGGGGATGGACGCCCCGATGGTCGTCCACGCCAAGCCGATCGGTGACGGGTTCACCTTCTTCGTCGTCTACGGCCCGGTCAGCCACGTCGTCGACGTCGCGGCCGTCGAGGTGGTGGAGCGGGAGTACCCGCTGCTCAGCCCCAAGGAGGCCAACGCCGCGGTCCGCGAGAGCCTGCACCGCAAGCTCGTCGTGGTCGGCGCCTGCATCGGCACCGACGCCCACACCGTCGGCATCGACGCGATCCTCAACGTCAAGGGCTGGGCGGGGGAGAAGGGCCTGGAGTACTACCGCGAGATGAAGGTCGTGAACATGGGCGCCCAGGTGTCGGTGCCCGAGCTCGTCGAGCGGGCCGCCGCCGAGCAGGCCGACGCCGTCCTCGTCAGCCAGGTCGTCACCCAGCGGGACGCCCACGTCCACAACACGACGACCATGTCGGCCGCCTTCCGCGAGGCGTTCCCGGCCGCCCGGCGCCCGCTGCTCGTGGTCGGCGGGCCCCGGTTCGACGAGTCCGCCGCGCCGGCGCTCGGCGTCGACCGGGTGTTCGGCCGGGGGACCACGCCGGGCGAGGTCGCCAGCTACCTCGTCCACGCGGTCGCCTCCCGCAGCGGCGACCCCGCCCCTGCGAGGATCCCGGCGTGACAGCTCCCGAGGTGGGCCTGACGGTCGTCCACCGCCGCTACGTCTCCCACGCCGACGCCCACTACGGCGGCTCCCTCGTCGACGGGGCGTTCTCGCTGGCCCTGTTCGGCGACGTCGCCACCGAGCTGTGCATCCGCACCGACGGCGACGAGGGCCTGTTCGCCGGGTACTCCGACGTCGCCTTCCACGACGCCGTCCGCGCCGGCGACGTGCTCGAGGTGTCCGCCGAGCTCGTCCGGGTCGGCCGGCGCAGCCGCGAGGTCGCGTTCGAGGCGCGCGTGGTCTGCCGCGCCGAGCCGGAGCGGTCCGCCTCGGCCAGCCGGGTGCTCGACGAGCCGCTGCTCGCCACCGCCGCCCGCGGCACCGTCGTCGTCCCGTCCCAGGAGGGTCCGGCGTGAGCACCGGCACGAGCAGCACCGGCGGCACCCGGAACGCCGGCACGACCACCGTGCTGTGGGCCACGTGCGCCGAGGTGCCCGACGGCGACACCGACGACCACCTCGCCCTGCCCGCGCTCGCCGAGGTGGGCGTCGAGGTCCGCTACCAGGTGTGGGACGACCCCGCCGCGGACTGGTCGCTGCCGACCGTGGTCCGCAGCACGTGGGACTACACCGGGCGCCGCGAGGAGTTCCTCGCCTGGGCGGGACGGGTGCCGCTGCTGCTCAACCCGGCCGAGGTGCTGGCATGGAACACCGACAAGACGTACCTGGAGGAGCTCGCCCGCGACGGCGTGCCCGTGGTGCCGACCACCGTGCTCCGGCCCGGCGACGACGCCGCGGCCGCGGTCGGTGCCGCGCTGGCCGTCGCCGCCGAGGTCGTCGTCAAGCCGACCGTGTCCGCGGGGTCCAAGGACACCCGTCGGCACTCCCGCGCCGACGCCGCGGCCGCGCACGCCGCCCAGCTGCTCGGCGACGGGCGGCCCGTGCTGCTGCAGCCCTACCTCGAGGGCGTCGACACCGTCGGCGAGACGGGCATGGTCGTCGTCGACGGGGTCGTCTCCCACGCCTTCCGCAAGGGCCAGATCCTCTCCTCCGACGCCCCCGCCACCGAGGGGCTGTACGCCGTGGAGGACATCACCGCGACGACGGCCACCGGCGAGCAGCTCGCCCTCGCCCGCGACGTCACCGCCTGGCTGGCCCGGCGCTTCCCCGGTCATGCCCCGCTGCTCTACGCCCGGGTGGACACCGTCCCCGGTCCCGACGGCCACCCGCTGCTGCTCGAGCTGGAGCTCACCGAGCCGTCGCTGTGGCTCGTCGCCGACCCCGGGGCCGGCAGCGCGTTCGCGGATGCCCTGCGCCGGCGGCTCGACCTGGCCGGGCCGACCGAGGGCACCGACCCCGCCCTGCCCGCCGAGGAGTGACCGGCCCGGTCCGGCCCGCTGCGTACCCTGTGGCGGTGACGACCGTCGCGCCGCCGTCGGCGCCCGACATGCCTGACGCGGAGCGCGGGGCCGCCGGCCCCGGCCGCCCCACCGTGCCGTGGACCGTCGCGGTGCCCCTGGCGGTCGTCGCCGGCGTGGCCCTCGACGCGGCGTTCCCGTCGGTCGGCGCGTGGGGCCTGGCGTTCCCGGCCGTCGCCGCGGCGCTCCTGCTGGCACGGGGGAGGAGCCTCGGCCGGTCGTACGGCACGGGCGTCCTGTTCGGGCTCGGCTTCATGGCGCCGCAGCTGCAGTGGTCGGGCGTCTACGTCGGTGCCCTGCCGTGGCTGGCGCTGGCGACGCTCGAGGCGCTGCTCGTCGCCCTGGCGCTGCCGGGCTGGACGCTGGCGTGGCGGCTGGCCGCGCGCGCGCCGTGGACCCTGCCGGTGACGGCGGGCGCGGTCTGGGTGGCCGCCGAGGCGCTGCGCGCCCGGGTGCCGTTCGGCGGCTTCGGCTGGGGCCGGCTGGGCTTCTCCCAGGCCGACAGCCCGCTGCGCTGGCTCGCCTCGGTCGGCGGGGTGCCCCTGGTCTCCTTCGGCGTCGTCGCGCTCACGGCCACCGTGGTCCTGGCCGCCGTCGTCCTGCTCGGCGCACGGCGCGACCGGGCCGCCGCGACCGCCACCGCCGCCGTCACCGCGCCTCCGTCCCGGCGGCGGGGCGCGGTCCTGCGCGCCCTGGCCGCGCCGGTCGCCCTCGTCCTGCTGCTCGGCCTGGTCGTCGGATACGCCGCGGTCCGGGTCGACCGGACGATCGACCCCTCGCGCGACGGGACCGCCCGGGTCGCCGCCGTGCAGGGCGACGTCCCGCGCGCCGGCCTGGACTTCAACGCCCAGCGCCGTGCCGTCCTGGACAACCACGTCCGGGGCACCCTCGAGCTGGCCGACCGCATCGAGGCGGGCGAGGAGGAGCCGGTCGACCTCGTGCTGTGGCCCGAGAACGCCAGCGACATCGACCCGCTGCTCAACGCCGACGCCGCCGACCTCATCGGCTCCGCCACCGACGCGGTGGGGGCGCCCGTGCTGCTGGGCGCGGTGCTCCAGGGGCCGGGGGAGAACATCACCAACGCCATGCTGCTGTGGGACCCGGGCACCGGATACCGCGGCCGCACGGACTCCCCGGCGACGAACGGCTACTACGCCAAGCAGGCGCTCGCCCCGTTCGGGGAGTTCATCCCCTACCGGTCGTTCTTCCGGTTCTTCTCCCCGCTCGTGGACCGGGTGACCGACTTCGCGCCCGGCGACCGCGCGGCGGTGCTCGCCATGGGACCCGCCACCGTCGGGCCGGCGATCTGCTTCGAGGTGCTCGACGACGAGACCGTGCGCGCGCAGGTGCTGGCCGGCGCGGACCTGCTCGTCGTCCCCACCAACAACGCCACCTTCGGGTTCACCGACGAGAACGTCCAGCAGCTGGCGATGTCCCGGCTCCGCGCGGTCGAGCACGGCCGCGACCTGGTCCACATCAGCAACGTCGGCACGAGCACCGTGGTGCGGGCCGACGGCACGACGGGGCGCCGTACCGCGCTGTTCGAGCCCGACGTGCTCGTGGAGGAGGTCCGGCTGCGCAGCGGCAGCACCCTGGCCACGCTGTGGGGCCCGGCTCCGGAGCTGGCGCTCGTCGCCGTCGCCCTGCTCCTCGTGCTCGGCCACGGCGTCGTGACGGCGCGGGCGCAGGGGCCGCGCCGGTGAGCGCGCGCACCGTCGTCTGCGTCCCCACCTACGACGAGATCGAGTCGCTCCCGCCCCTGCTCGACCGGCTGTTCGCGGCGCGCCCGGACGTCGACGTCCTTGTCGTCGACGACGGCAGCCCCGACGGGACCGGCCGGTGGGCCGACGAGCGCGCCGCGGCCGAGCCCCGGCTGCACGTGCTGCACCGCAGCGGCAAGCAGGGCCTGGGGGCGGCGTACCTGGCCGGCTTCGCCTGGGCGCTCGGGCGCGGCTACGACGTGGTGTGCGAGATGGACGCCGACGGCTCGCACGCCCCCGAGCAGCTCGGCGGGCTGCTCGCCGCGGTGGCGGGCGGCGCCGACCTGGCCATCGGCTCTCGCTGGGTGCCCGGCGGCGAGGTGCGCAACTGGCCGTGGACCCGCCGGGTGCTCAGCCGCGGCGGCAACACCTACACCCGCCTCGTGCTGGGGATCGGCGTGCGGGACGCCACCGCCGGCTTCCGGGCGTTCTCCGCGCACGCCCTGCGGACCCTGCCGCTGGCCGACGTCGCCTCGGCCGGCTACTGCTTCCAGGTCGACCTGGCCTGGCGCGCCTCCCGCTGCGGGCTGCGCGTCGTCGAGGTGCCCATCACGTTCGTCGAGCGCGAGGCCGGGGCGTCCAAGATGTCCGGCGGCATCGTCCGCGAGGCGCTGTGGCGGGTCACGGTGTGGGGCGTGCGGCACCGGCTCCAGCAGGTGCGCGCCCTGCTCCCGGCCGGCCGCGGGGCCCCCGTGCGCGGCTGAGCCCTGCGCGTCACGTGCTCGCGCAGGGCCCAGGTGTGCAGGGGACCGGCCCCGCAGGGGGGCCGGTCAGGTCAGGCGGACCGGGGCAGCTTGCCGTCGCGGAGCAGCGACAGCCGCTCCTCGAGCAGCACCTCGAGCTCGGCGATGGTGCGCCGCTCGAGGAGCATGTCCCAGTGCGTCCGCTGGGGCCGCGTGGGCTTGGGCTCGGGGCGCGACGCGTCCCGCAGCAGGGCCTCGGCCCCGCACCGGCACTCCCACAGCGCCGGGACCTCGGCCTCGACCGAGAAGGGCACGACCACGGTGTGGCCGTTGGGACAGATGTACGTCGCGGGGCGGCGGGGGGCCGCCTCCACCCCGGTGTCGGACTCCATGCTGACGCCCCCGAGCCGAGAACCACGCAGGCTGCTTCGCTCAGCCATCTCACACCTCCGTCTGGCAGCGGCGCGCTCCCGGACGGGTGCGCCACCACTGCTACGTCACCAGAACGCCTCCCGGATGCACGGTGTTCCGGTATGTCCCCCTGCGGCGGCGGTGCTGCTGGTCACAGGCGGGACGGGAATGGTATGGACGGCGCTGCCTAGACGACCTCGGGGACCTCGTTGCCGGCGTCGGTGATGCCCTTGCGGACGTCGACGCGCAGCAGCAGCAGCCCGCCGAGGACGAAGAACGCGACGACCGCGAGGATGCTCAGCCGGAACGAGCCGGTCACCTGCTGGACGATGCCGAAGGTCAGCGTGCCGAACCACGACGTCCCGCGCTCGGCCGCCTGGTAGAGGCTGAAGTACTCGGCCTGCTTGCCGTAGGGGACGAGCTGGCTGTACAGGGACCGGCTCAGCGCCTGCGTCCCGCCGAGCACCAGCCCGATGCCGGCGCCGAGCGCGACGAACGGGACCAGCTGCCCGGCGGGCAGGAGGTAGGCGGCGCCGACCACGGCGGTCCACACGACGAGGCTCAGCAGGATCGCCCGCTTGGCCCCGGTCGTCCGGGCCAGCCGGCCGAAGAGCAGCGCGCCGACGAAGGCGACGGCCTGCACGACGACGATGACGAGGATGAGCTGCTCGGTGGCGAACCCCAGCTCGACCGAGCCGTAGATGCTCGACACCGCGATGACGGTCTGCACGCCGTCGTTGAACAGCACGTACGCCCCGAGGAACAGCAGGGTCTGCGGGTACCGCCGGGCCTCCCTGGCGGTGTCGGCGAGCTGCCGGACGGTCCCGCCGACGAGGCCCGCGACCCCCGCCTGGCGGCCGCCGACGACGTCGACCGCGGGCCGGTCCCTGAGCCCGAGGAACGGCACGAGCGTGAAGCCGGCCCACCAGAGCCCCGCCGAGGCGAGGCTGACCCGCACGGCCTGGCCGTCGCTGAGCCCGAGCGACCCGGCCCCCAGGACGACGCCGAGGTTGACGACGAGCAGCAGGAACCCGCCGAGGTAGCCCAGGGCCCAGCCGCGGCTGGACACCCGGTCGCGCTCGTCCGGCGCGGCGACGTCGACGAGGATGGCGTCGTACACCGTGAGGGAGGCCGCCAGGCAGGCGTTGCCCACCACGAGCAGCGCCGCCCCGGCCGCCCAGGCGCTGCCGCTGACCAGGACCAGGCACGTCGCGGCGGCGGCGCCCGCCCAGGCGAACCCGGCCATGAGCACCCGCTTGCGCCCCGACCGGTCGGCGACGGCGCCGACGAGGGGCAGCAGGAGCGCGATGAGGACCGTGGAGATGCTGATGAGGAACGCGACGAGGCTGTCGGGCGAGACGTCGACGAGGCCCAGCAGCGCCACGGTCCCGCCGCACCGCGCTCCCTCGGCGAGGTCGGGGCACGCGGCCTCGGTCGCCAGCGCCGTGAGGTAGGGACCGACGAGGACGGTGCCGACGGTGGTGACGAAGGCCGAGTTCGCCCAGTCGTAGACGTACCAGGACCGCTGCTCGCGGCGGCGGGCCGCGGGGTCGGCGAGCGGGCCCGGGGGGACGGTGCGGTGCTGCGCGACGGCCACGGCCGGTCATCCTGCCCGTCGGGAGAGCACCTGGGAGAGCAGGTCCGCGCGGTCGCTCATCAGGCCGTCGACGCCGAGGTCGAGCAGCCGGTCCATGTCCCCGGCGTCGTCGACGGTCCACACGTGCACCTGCAGCCCGACGTCGTGCGCGAGCCGCAGCAGGCGGGGCGTGACGACCCGGAGCCGGCCCGCGTGCTCGGGGACCTGCAGGGCGTCCGCGCCCCCGGCCGCGCGCACGAGCAGGCTGCGGCCCAGCGGGGCGGACAGCCGCTCCAGCGCCGCCGCCAGGCGTGCACCCGCGCTGGCGGCCATGCCGGCGGAGCGGGCGACGCCGGGAGCGAGCAGCTGCACCGCCCGCGACCGGCGGCCGTCGAACGAGGCGACGACGGTGCGGTCCTCGGCGCCGGCCCGGCGGACCGCGTCGGCGAGGGCGCGGACGGCGCGGGCGTCCTTGACGTCGATGTTGAGGACCGCGCCGGGGAAGGCCTCGAGCACGGCCTCGACCCGCGGGACCGGGTGCAGCCCGGCCACCCGCACGCCTGCGAGCTCGGCCCACGTCATCGCCTGCACGGGCACGGCGCGCCCGGTGGTGCGGGCGAGGTCGGGGTCGTGCAGGACCACGGCGACGCCGTCCGCGGTGGCCTGGACGTCGGTCTCCAGGTGGGTGAGGCCCAGCTCCAGGGCCGCGGCGAACGCCTCGAGGGTGTTCTCCCAGACGTGGCGGTGCGGGGCGGCCTCCGCCGGCTTCCCGTCCGGCGTCCCGTCCGGCGTCCGGTCGGGCGGCCCGTCCGGCTCGGACCCGCCGGCGGACAGCGGCGTCCAGCCGCGGTGGGCGAAGCCGAGCGGCGTGCCGCGCAGCGCGGGGTGCGGCGGGCGGCTGCCCGTGGGGCTGGTCACGGGGCGACCTCCGGGACGGCGGGGACGGCGGGCTCGGGGTCCGACGCCGCGACCGCGGCGCGGAAGGCGGCGACGTAGCCGGCGTAGCCCTGGTCGGAGGGGTGGAAGAAGTCGCCGGCGTAGTCGGCGATGCCCGGCCCGGCCGTGGCCGCCTCGAGCGCCACAGGGACCAGGTCCGGGCGTGCGGCAACCTCCTCGCGCACCACCCGCGACAGCGCGGCCGCCCGGGCCCGGTCCTCGCCGCCGCCGAAGTCCGGCAGGTCGGCGACCAGGCTGCCGGGGGGCAGCGCGTCCAGCACGGGGGAGAGCTCGGCCCGGAACTGCTCCGACTGCAGGTCCCCGACGTCGTTGGCGCCCACGGCCAGGGTCACCAGGCCGAGCGGCGTGCCCTCCGCGGCGAGCTCGCCGAGCAGCCGGCGGAAGGCGGGCAGCTGGTCCTCGGCGAGCTCGGCGGTGGTCGCCCCGGTCACGGACAGGTTGACGACGCGGACCGTCCCGCCGGTCCGGTCCTCGAGGTCCTCGGCGAGCACGGCGACGAACGACGTCTCCGGCCGCGAGCTGCCGATGCCCTGGGACAGCGAGTCGCCGAGCGCGACCTGCACCACGGCGCCGGGCTCCCGCGCCCGGTCCTGCCAGTACTCCGCACGGGGCCCGATGGTCGCCACGACGAGCAGGCCCCGCACCACGAGGACGGCCACGGCCAGCAGGACGGCGACCAGCACGGCGACGACCGCCGCCACGGGGGGCCGCCGCCACCACGGCCCCGCAGCGCTCATGCGCGACAGGGTAGGTCCCGCGCGACGGCCCGGCGGGTCTGTCGTAGCGTCCTGCCGTGCCCGAGCCGACGCAGCCGACCGACATGCCCGACATGACCTACCGCCACCTCGGCGACTCCGGACTCGTGGTGTCCACGGTGGGCCTGGGCGGGAACACCTTCGGCGCCCGGATCGACGCCGCGACCACCCGGTCGGTGGTCGCCGCGGCCCTCGACGCCGGGGTCACCCTGGTGGACTGCGCCGAGCTGTACGGCGCCGAGCCGGGGCAGAGCGAGACGCTGCTCGGGGAGGCGCTGCGCGGCCGCCGCGACGAGGTGGTGCTCGCGACCAAGTTCGGCCACCCGGCGGGCCGCCCCGGCGCGCCCGCGTGGGAGGCGCACGGGTCGCGCTCGTCGGTCCGGCGCTCGCTCGAGGGGTCGCTGCGCCGGCTCGGGACCGACCACGTCGACCTCTACCAGATGCACACCCCGGACCCCTCGACGCCGGTGGAGGAGACCCTCACCGTGCTCGACGACCTGGTCCGCGAGGGCAAGGTCCGCTACACCGGCTCGTCGAACTTCGCCGCCTGGCAGGTGGTGGACGCCGACCGGGCCGCCGAGGCGCTGGGCACCGAGCGGTTCGTCTCCGCCCAGAACGGCTACAACCTGCTGGACCGGCGGGTCGAGGACGAGCTGGTGCCCGCCTGCGAGCACGTCGGGGTCGGGCTGCTGCCGTACTACCCGCTCGCCTCGGGCCTGCTGTCCGGCAAGTACCGCCGCGGCGAGCAGGCGCCCGAGGGCTCGCGCCTGGCCGACCCCCGGATGGCCGCCCGCCTGGCCGCCGCGGACTTCGGCACGATCGAGGCCCTGGAGGCGTTCGCCGCCGCCCGCGGGCTGGACCTGCTCACCGTCGCCCTCGGGGGGCTCGCCGCCCAGCCCGCGGTCGGCAGCGTCATCGCCGGTGCGACGTCTCCGGAGCAGGTGCTCGCCAACGTCCGTGCCGGGCTGTGGGAGCCGACGCTGGAGGACCTCGCCGAGCTGGAGGAGATCAGCGGCAGGGCCTGACCGTGACGGCTCGGTCCGGGGAGGCGGAGGGTGCGGCAGGGGCCGTGCCCCCCGGGCCGCTGCTGGGGCGGGCGGAGGCCTGGTCGGTGCTCGCCCGCGCGCTGCTGTCCGGCGGGCGGCGCGACCGGGCCCTGGTCGCGGCCCGCACGGCGCTCGCGCTCCTGGACCGGGCCGACGCCGGCGACGACCTGCTCGATGCCGCCCGCGCCCTCGTCGAGGCGTCGACCGGGCCCGACGTGGTCCCGCTGCACGTCGACATGGCGGGCGGCGGGGGAGGGCCCGACCCGGGCTCAGGCGAGGCGCGCGCGGTGTGGCTGGGGGCGGGCGACCCGGTCCTGGCGATGATGGGCTGGGTGGAGCGCGACGGTGCGCTCGAGGTCGTCCGCGTGGTGGCCCCCGGGACACGGCGCGGTCGCCGCGCCTTCGCCGCCCTGGTGGCCGCGCTGCCGGAGCAGGTGCCCGTGGAGGTGGTGCTGCCCGCCCGCGACCCCGCGCTGCTCCGCGCGTGCCGCCGGGCGGGCTTCGAGGCCGTCGAGGGCTCGGTCAGTGCTCGTGGCCACGTCGGGGGGAGCCTCCGGGTGCGTCGCGGCGGTGGTGCGACGTGAGCCCGTGCGGGTCCCCGTGCTCCTCGCCGAGCGTGGGGCCGACGTGCACCGTGACGTCGTCGAGGCCCTTGACCGCGTGCAGCAGCTCGTGGCGGGCCGCCTCGGAGATGTCGTGCGCGGCCCGGACGTCCAGGTCGGGGTCGACGGTGACGTCGGCCTCCGCGCGGACGCGGTGACCGGTCCAGCGCATCCGCACGCCCTCGACGTGCTCCACGCCGGGCACCGCCGCGAGCACCTGCTCGGCGTGGTCGACCATCGCCGGGTCGACGGCGTCGAGCAGCCGGCGCAGCACGTCGCGGGCGGCCCCGACGAGGATGACGAGGATCGCCACGGTGATGGCCAGCCCGACCAGCGGGTCGGCCAGCGGGAAGCCGAGCGAGACCCCGACGGCGCTCGCGACGACGCCGAGGCTGGTGAACCCGTCGGTGCGGGCGTGGTTGCCGTCGGCGACGAGCGCGGCCGAGCCGATGCGCCGGCCCACCCGGATCCGGTAGACGGCCACGGCCTCGTTGCCGACGAACCCGATGACCCCGGCGAGCGCCACGAGCAGGACGTTGTCGTAGCCGCGGGGGTCGGCGAAGGCGCGGACGGACTCGAACCCGACGACGACCGCCGAGGCGAGGATGAACAGGACGATGACGATGCCGGCGAGGTCCTCCACCCGGCCCAGCCCGTAGGTGAACCGCCGGCTCGGCGGGCGCCGCAGCAGGACGAACGCGATCCACAGCGGGATCGACGTGAACGCGTCGGAGACGTTGTGGATGGTGTCGGCGAGCAGGGCGACGCTGCCGCTCACCAGGAAGACGACGACCTGCAGCACCGCCGTCACCGCGAGCAGCAGCAGGCTGATCTTCGTGGCCCGGATGCCCGCCGCGGACGTGACGAGGGCGTCGTCCACGGAGTCGGCGTGGTCGTGGCTGTGCGGCCGCACCGCGTGGACCAGGCCGGCCCAGGCGCGGGCGAGCGGGCCGCCGGGGGCGTGGTCGTGACCGTGGTCGTCGCTGCCCGCGGGGCCGTGGTCGTGGCCGTGGTCGTCGGTGCCCACGGGCCCGTGCTCCGGGCGGTCGCCGTGCGGGTGGTCGTCGGTGCTCATGCGGGCTCCTCGGCGTGCTCGGCGTGGGACAGGGCGTCGACGACGAGGTGCCCCACGTGGTCGGTGCGCAACCGGTACCAGACGGTCGTCCCCTCGCGGCGCGTGCGCACCAGCCGCGCCAGGCGGAGCTTGGCCAGGTGCTGCGACACGGCGGGCGCGGGCCGCTCCACCAGCGAGGCCAGCTCGTTGACCGAGCGCTCGCCGTCGCGCAGGAACCACACCAGCGACAACCGGGTCGGGTCCGCGAGCAGCCGGAAGACCGTCGCGGCGGCACCGGCCCGGTCCTCGTCGAGGAGCGCACCGTGGTCGTGCCCGCCGGTCGGGCGAGGCTGCGTGTCTGCGTGCACACGCAGACTGTGCCATGCGCGGGGTCGGGCGACCAGCCCCGGTGGTGCCGCCGGCGGCGCGGCGCCAGGCTGACCGGGTGACCTCCTCCGACAGCACCGGCCCCTCCGTCACCCCGGACGACGGGGGAGGTGCCCGCCGGCCGGGCGGCCAGGTGCTGCTGCAGGGCGGGGGCGAGATGCGCGAGGGCACCCGGGCCATGGACGCCGCCTTCCTCGCCGAGGCCCCTCCCGGGCCGGTCGTCGTGCTCCTCGGGGCGGCGACCCCCGGCAGCGACCACGCCCGGGCATCGGCGCGGGCGCTGCGCTACCACGAGGCCCTGGTCGGCGATCGCGGGCTGGTCGTGGCCCCGCACCCCGAGGACGACCTCGCCGGCTGCGTCGGGCTGGTCGCGGGGGCGGCGGTCGTGGTGCTCCCGGGCGGCTCCCCGGTCCGCCTGCTCGACGGGCTGCGCGCGGACGGCGGACGCCTGGGCGCGGCGCTGGTGGCCCGGCACGCCGCCGGGGCGTCGCTGTCCGGGTCGTCGGCGGGGGCCATGGTGCTCTGCGCCCGGGCTGCGCAGCCGGACCGCAGCGGACCCTCCGGCCTCGTCGTCCACGACGGGCTCGGCCTGGTCCCCGGGCTCGCCGTGGTCCACGACGACGGCAGCGGCGACGGTCGCTGGCGGGACCCGGCCGACCCGGACGGTCCTCGCTGGGGGCTCCCCGAGCAGGGCGGCGTGCTGGTCGCCGACGGTCTCGTCCGCGCCGTCGGCCGCGGCCCGGCGAGGCTGCTGCGGCGGGGGAGCAGCACCGTGCTCGGCGGCGACCCGGTGCCGCTGGACGACCTGCTCGCCGGCTGACGCGGCCCTCGGGTCCGGGGTCCTCCCCGGCCGGCACCGTCGGGGGTGCTGACGGGGTTCTGTCGGGGCCCGGGCCTAGCGTCCCGCCATGACGGACAGCAGGCCCTGGGAACCACCGCTCGCCGGCACCGACGCCGAGCAGCTCGTCGGCAGCCTCGAGCGGCTCCGCACCACGTTCCGGTGGAAGGCCGACGGGCTCGACCGTGACGGGCTGACCGTGCGCGTGGGCGCCTCGACGCTCACCCTGGGCGGCCTGCTCAAGCACCTCGCGGCCGTGGAGGACGAGGTCTTCACCTGGCGGCTGGCCGGGCGGCCGCCGGTCGACGACTGGCCCCACGACGACCCGGGCTGGCCCTTCCGCACCGCGGCGGACGACGAGCCGGACGCGCTGTACCGGCGCTGGGACGCCGCGGTCGCCCGGTCGCGCGACCGCCTGGCCGAGGCCCTCGGCGCCGGGGACCTCGACCAGCCCGTCCACATGGCCGACGGCGACGACCACGCCAGCCTGCGGCGCCTGCTGTGCGACCTGCTCGAGGAGTACGGCCGCCACACCGGTCACGCCGACCTGCTGCGCGAGGCCGTCGACGGCCGGGTCGGGGAGGACCCGCCGGACGGGTGGTCCCCGGTGTCCGGCTGAGCGGCCCGCCCCTCAGGCGTCGGCGGCGGCCCGCAGCATGATGGCGACCGCGGCGGCGCCGGGGTCCTGGACGCGCAGGTGCTCGCTGGGCACGTAGGCCGAGCGGCCGGCGCGGGCGGTCGTCATGCCGGCCGTCTCTTCCGCGCCCGCCTCGGCGGCGTCGGCGGCCGCCGCCAGGCTGCCGCCGTCCCGCAGCAGGTCCGTCGCGGGGACCAGCGCGTCGAGCAGCGTCCGGTCGCCGGGCTCGGCGCCGCCGGTCCGCCGCACCGCGTCGGTGCCGTCGGCGAGCGCCTGCCCCAGCGTCGCCCCGGCGTCGGCCGAGGTCCCCGCCGCGGCGAAGAACACCGAGCCGAGCACGCCGC
>NZ_JBBEOI010000058.1 GCF_037860755.1 Aquipuribacter hungaricus
CGGCAGCCCGACCCTGCCGACCACGACGGCCGCCGCCCCGCCGACCAGGAGCACCGACACCGGCAGCCGTCGTGGCAGCGCCCCTGCCAGCAGCACCCCGGCCGTCGCGCCGGCCGAGAAGGCGGTGAGCAGGAGCGCGGCGCCGGGGGCGTCCAGGTCGTGCCGCGCCCGCAGCGCGGGCAGCGCGGGCCCGAGCGCGCTGCTGAGCACGCCCAGGACGAGGAAGCCGACGACGCCGACCACCGCGAGCGCGGTGGTGGAGGGGGCGGCAGGGCCGCGCGCGGGCAGCGGGCCGTCAGGCAGGGTGTCGCTCGCGGCGGGAGAGGTGTGGGGCACGAGCCGCAGTCAATCGTGCATACTTCGGCAGAGTCAAGAACATTTCGGCACAGAAGGCGGCAGGGATGCGGGAGTTCGCCCAGGAGCGGCAAGACAGGATTCTGTCCGGCCTCAAGGAGCACGGCCGCGTCGAGGTGGCCGGGCTGGCTGTCGCCCTCGGGGTGTCCGAGGACACCGTTAGGCGCGACCTGCGCGCCCTCGCCGCCGCCGGGCACGTGCAGAAGACCCACGGTGGCGCGGTGGCGGTCGACCCCGCACGGGCGTCCTGGGCCGACCGGCAGGACCTCGCCGTCGACGAGAAGGCGGGCATCGCGGCCGCGGCCGTACAGCTGGTCGCTCCCGGGCAGACCCTCATGCTCGACGCCGGCTCCACCGTCCTGGCGTTCGCCCGGGCGGTGCTCCTCGCGCAGCACCTGCGCCCCCTCACCGTGGTGACCAGCTCGGTGGACGTCGCGCTCGCCCTGGGGGAGCGCGGCTCCGGCGTCACGGTGCACGTGACCGGCGGGGCCTGGGACGCCCGGTCGCGCTCGCTCGTCGGGCCGGCTGCCGTGGCGGGCACCGCCCGCTACCGCGCCGACTGGGCGGTGCTCGGCGCCTGCGCGCTGCACCCGCGGGTCGGTGCCACGTCCGTCGACCTCCTCGACGCGGAGGTCAAGACCGCCATGGCCGCCGGCTCTGCGCGCGTGGCCGTGCTCGCCGACAGCAGCAAGCACGGCACCACCGCCCCCTACCTGGTCGCGGCGCCCGACGGGCTCGACGTCCTCGTCACCGACGTCCCCGACGCGGCCGAGCAGTGGCGCGGGCACGACGTCCGGGTCGTCCTTGCCCCGGCGCCGGCGGCCACCCCGACGTCCTGACGCCGTCGCGGGGTGCCGGCGGAGGGACGCGGGTCAGGCCGCGGGGGCGGTCGACTCCCGGGGCACGAGCCGGCACGGCAGCTTCTCCACCCCGGACCCCATCGTCCCGCGGATGGCGGCGAACAGGCGCTGCGCGGCGACCCGGCCGAGCTGCTGGAGGTTCATGTCGATGCTGCTCAGCGCGGGGCGCGCGCCTGCGGCGAAGATCTCCCAGTTGTCGAAGCCGATGACGGCCACGTCGTCGGGGACAGACCGGCCCGCCTCCTGGAGGGCATCGAGCACGCCGCGGGCGATCTGGTCGGAGCCGGCGAACACCGCGTCGACGTCGGGCGACTGCGACAGCAGCATCCGGGTGGCGCCGCGTCCCCACGCCTCGGACCAGGCGCCGAACAGGACCCGGCCGCCCGCCAGCGGCACCCCCTCGGTGGCGAGCTCGGCCAGGGCGCCGTTCGCGCGGTCCTGCGTGGCGCCGTAGGACGGGTCCCCGGTGATGTGCGCGATCCGCGACCGTCCGCAGTCGAGCAGGTGGCGCACGGCGGCGCGGCCTCCGCCGTGGTTGTCGACCACGAGCGACAGGTCGTCCTTGTGCTCGGAGGGGGCGTAGGCGTACACCACCGGGACCGGCAGGGCCCGGCCGATCGAGGGCCGGGAGTCCGGGCGCGCGCCCACGACGATGAGGCCGTCGACCCGGCGCGACAGCAGCGCCCTCAGGTGGTGGCTCTCGCGGATGGCGTCCCCGCGGGCGTCGCACAGCAGCACCGAGGTGCTCCCCGAGCCGAACGCGTCCTCGGCGCCCAGCAGGATGGGGATGGAGAAGCGGCCCTCCAGGTCCGACGTGAGCAGCCCGACCGTCCCGGTGCGGCCGGCGATGAGACCCCGCGCGAGCGCGTTCGGCGAGAAGGACAGGCGCTCGGCCGCCTCGATGACCCGGGTGCGGGTCTCGGCGCGCACCTGCTGCCGGCCGTTGAGCGCCTTGGACGCGGTCGCGATGGACACCCCTGCCAGGCGGGCCACGTCGCTGAGGGTCGCCGGCCGCTGCCCGGGGCGCGGCTCGGACGCTGTCGTCACTGGCTCCTCCTGCCGCCTTCCGGTCGTCGTCGGGACGGACTGTATCCGGTGGAGTGCTTGACGCGCCCCACCGGCCGCAATATGTTCTGAAAGCCTTTTCGGTCAGACGGCCGGGAGGGGTGACCGGCTCACAGCACCGCCGCGACGGGTCCTGGAGCGCTACGGCGCGCTCATGGGCCCTGCCGGCGCACCAGCACCGAACAGCTCGACGAAAACCCGAGCAGCCTCCGGGCGCAGGGTCCGGGTCGAGATGTCTCCCCAGGGCACGGCCGACCGGGCCGCGCCGACGACCCACGGACAGCTCGAGGAGATCGCAGATGACACGCAGGTGGACAGCCCGTCGGCGGACGGTCCTGGCCGTCACGACGGCCGGGGTGCTCGTGGCCGGCCTGGCGGCGTGCGGCGGCGGGGACAGCGCCCCCGCGGCCGGCGGCAGCGGCGAGGGCGGCGTGGAGGGGGTGGACGACGGCACGACGCTCACGCTCTGGACCCGGGCGCCCCTGGAGTACCAGGCCAACCTCCTCGTCGACGCCTACAACGAGACGCACGAGAACCAGGTCGAGCTCACCATCACCCCCAACGACGACTACGTCTCGCGCGTCGGCGCCGCCGCCGGCAGCGGCGAGCTGCCCGACCTCTTCGCCGCGGACATCGTGTACGTCCCGAACTGGACCGAGGCAGGGCTCTTCGCCGACATCACCGACCGGGTCTCGCAGCTGGACCACGCCGACGAGATCAACCAGGGCCACCTGGACGCCGGGACCTACGAGGACGCGCAGTACGTGCTGCCCTTCGTGCTCGACCTGTCGGTGATCTTCTGGAACAAGGAGCTGTACGCCGAGGCGGGCCTGGACCCCGAGCAGGGCCCGACCACGGTCGAGGAGTTCAAGGAGCACGCCCTCGCGGTCCAGGCGCTGGGGAAGCCCGGCGTGTACGGCACGTACTTCGGCGGCAACTGCGGCGGCTGCAACGTCTTCACGTGGTTCCCCATGGTGTGGGCCTCGGGCGAGGAGGTCATGAACGAGGACGGGACCGAGGCGCTGCTCGCCGGCGACGCCGCCAAGGAGGTCTACGGCACCTGGCGGGAGCTGTGGGAGGCCGGCGCGGTCGCCCCGGGCAGCCGCGACGAGACCGGCGCGACCTGGGTGGCCGACTTCCAGGAGGGCAACATCGGCGTGATGCCGTACCCGGCGACCCTGCTGGCCACGGCCGACGAGACGGTCGACGTCGGCGTCGTGCCGATCCCGGGCGTCGACGGCGGCCAGTCGACGTTCGTCGGCGGCGACGGCATCGGCATCTCCAAGGACTCCGAGAACGCGGACGCCGCGTGGAACTTCCTCCAGTGGCTGATGTCGGAGGAGGCCCAGGTCGAGGTGCTCGCGGCCAACGACAGCACGGTCTCCCGCAGCGACCTGGCTGACAACGAGTACAGCCGCGAGGACCCCCGGGTCCTGGCGATCAACGAGGTCGCCGGCGCGCCGGACAGCAGGACCCCGGTCGCGGTGAACTTCCAGCAGGCGTTCAACGCGCCCGACAGCCCCTGGGTGACGCTGTTCCGCAACGCCGTCTTCGAGGGCGGCACGTCCGTCGACGAGGACGCCGAGGCCGTCACCGAGGTGCTCGGCCAGTGAGGACCGCGGTGGCGCCGGTGGCTGCGGACCCCGGCGCCACCGCCGTCCGCCCCGCCGCAGCACGCTCCCGGCCGGCTCGCCCGACGCGACCCGGCCCCGTCCCCCGGAGGCACCCATGACGACCACGACGACGCCGACGGTGCCCGCCGTCGCGGCACGTCCGCGCGGCAGGCGGCGCCCGCTGCGCAGCTCCCGGGCCGTCGTCGGCTGGCTGTACGCCACGCCGACCCTGGTCTTCCTCGTCCTGTTCTTCCTCGTCCCCGTGCTGCTGGTCGTCCGGATGTCGCTGTCGGACTGGCCGCTGTTCGCCGGGGACCGGGGGCTCAACGCGCCCGACAACTACGTGGCCGCCGTCGACCTGCGCCTGTTCTGGCCGGCCGTGGCGTTCACCCTCACCTACACCGTGGTGACGACCGTCATCCTGCTCGCGGTCTCCCTCGGCCTCGCGCTGCTGGTCCAGGAGAGCAGCCGGTGGAAGAGCCTCGTCCGGACCGCCTTCCTCGTGCCCAGCGCGCTCGGGCTGGCCTCGGCCTCCCTGCTGTTCTACGCGCTGTACAGCCCGCAGTCGGGCCCGTTCGGGCAGGCGCTGCAGGGCCTCGGCGTCGTGGACGAGCCCGTGTCGTTCCTCGGGACGCCGACCTCGGCGCTGTGGTCGACGGTGTTCCTCATCGTCTGGCGCTTCGCCGGCTTCTACATGCTGCTGCTCCTCGTGGGGCTGCAGGCCATCTCCGGGGACGTCTACGAGGCGGCCCGGATCGACGGCGCCGGCTGGTGGCAGACCTTCACCCGCATCACGGTGCCGCTGCTGCGGCCCTCGCTCGCGCTGTGCACGATCCTCTGCGTCACCGGGTCGCTGCTGGCGTTCGACCAGTTCTACATCCTCACCAAGGGCGGGCCGGACAACAGCACGGTGACCATCGTCCAGCTCGTCTACAACGTCGCCTTCCAGGGCCAGAACGACCTGGGCGTGGCGGCGGCGGTGTCGATGATCGTCCTCGGGGCGCTGGTCCTGCTCAACGTCGCCCAGCTCAAGGGCCTGCGGGGAGGGGACCGCTGATGGCGACCACCACGCGCCCGGCCCGCACCCCCGCCGCCGCCGGCGGCAGCCGCGACCGGGGCCCGTCGGTCGGCTCCCTGCTCGCCCGCACGCCGGCGGTCGTCCTCGCCGGCGGCCTGGCGGTCGTCTTCCTGTTCCCGCTGGTGTGGGCGGCCGTCGCGTCCGTCTCGCCGCAGGGCGGGACCGCGCAGAGCGTCGGCTGGGGCTTCGCCAACTACGTGACGCTGGCCAACTACCAGGCCGGGATCTGGCAGTACCTGCTCAACTCCGTCATCGTCTCCGGGCTGACGGTCGTCCTCACGCTGACCACGTCGCTGCTGGGCGGCTACGCCTTCGCGATGTTCCGGTTCCCGGGCAAGGACCTGCTCTTCCTGCTCACGCTGGCGATCCTCATGGTCCCGTACGCGACGCTGCTCATCCCGCTGTACGTGCTGCTCAACGCCCTCGGGCTGTCGAACTCGCTCGTCGGCCTGGCCCTCGTGCTCACCATGTTCCAGCTGCCGTTCGCGACGTTCATGATGCGGATCTCGTTCGAGTCCGTGCCGCGCGAGCTCGAGGAGTCGGCGCTGGTCGACGGCTGCGGCACGTTCGGCGCGCTGCGGCGGGTGCTGCTGCCCGCCGTCAAGCCCGGGCTCATCACGGTCGGGCTCTTCGCCTTCCTCGCCGCGTGGAACGACTTCATCACGCCGCTGATCCTCATCAGCGACTCCGGCAAGGTCCCGCTGCCGCTCGCGGTGGCCAACATGCGCCAGCAGGTCATGGGCATCGTCGACTACGGCGCCACGGAGGCCGGCGTCGTGGTGCTCGCCCTGCCGTGCGTCGTCCTGTTCCTCCTCCTGCAGCGCCACTACGTGCGGGGGTTCATGTCCGGTGCTCTCAAGGGGTGAAGCGATGACGTCGCAGGCAGTGCTCGGCCACCGGACGACGGGCCGGGCCGACGCGCCGGGCTCCGGCCGGCCGGTGGACCCGGTCGGCGGGACGCTCCGACCGCTCGGGGTGCACGAGGTCCAGATCACCGGCGGCTTCTGGGGCGACCGGCAGCGGACGAACGGGGAGCGGGGGATCGCCCACGTCGAGCACTGGCTCGAGCGCGAGGGCTGGCTCGGCAACTTCGACGCCGCCGTCCAGGGCCGGCTGCCGCAGGACCGCACGGGCCGGGAGTTCGCCGACACCGAGGTCTACAAGCTGCTCGAGGCCATGGCCTGGGAGATCGGCCGGACCGGCTCGCCGGCCCTCGAGGCGCGCTTCGCGGCCATCGTGTCCCGCGTCTCGGCCGCCCAGGAGCCCGACGGCTACGTCGGCACCTGCTACGGGCGGCCGGGGCAGGCGCCGCGCTGGTCGGACCTGGAGTGGGGCCACGAGCTGTACGGCATCGGGCACCTCGTCCAGGCCGCGGTCGCCCGGGCCCGCGTCAGCGGGGTCGACGACGAGCTGGTGCGCGTGGCCTGCCGTGCCGCCGACCACGTCTGCGAGGTCTTCGGCGCCGACGGCATCCAGTCCGTCGACGGGCACCCGGAGATCGAGCCGGCGCTTGTCGAGCTGTACCGCGTGACCGGCCAGGCCCGGTACCTCGAGCAGGCGCGGCTGTTCGTCGAGCGGCGCGGGCACCAGGTGCTCGAGGACGTCGAGTTCGGCCGGTCGTACTTCCAGGACGACGTCCCGGTGCGCGAGGCGGACGTGCTGCGAGGCCACGCCGTGCGCGCGACCTACCTGGCCTCGGGCGCGGTCGACGTCGCCGTCGAGACCGGGGACACCGAGCTGCTGGCGGCGGTCGACCGGCAGTGGCGGGCCACGGTGGCCCGCCGCACCTACGTGACGGGCGGGATGGGGTCGAGGCACCAGGACGAGGCGTTCGGCGAGGACTGGGTGCTCCCGCCCGACCGCGCCTACTCCGAGACCTGCGCCGGCATCGGGTCGGTCATGCTGTCGTGGCGGCTGCTGCTGGCCACGGGGGAGACGCGCTTCGCCGACCTCGTCGAGCGCACCCTGTTCAACGTCGTCGCGACCTCGCCCGGCCACGACGGCACGAGCTTCTTCTACACGAACACGCTGCACCAGCGCGTGCTCGGCAGCGTGCCCGACCCCGACCGCGCGGTCGGTCGCGCGGCCTCGTCGCTGCGCGCACCGTGGTTCTCGGTGTCGTGCTGCCCCACCAACGTGGCCCGTACCTTCGCCAGCCTCGGCGCCTACCTGGCCACCGTGGACGACGACGGCCTGCAGCTGCACCAGTACGCGCCGTCCCGGGTGTCGACCCGGCTGGCGGACGGCCGCCGCATCGAGCTCGAGGTCCGCACGGAGTACCCGCGCGCCGGGTCGGTCCGGGTGGTCGTGCTCGAGGACGCGGGCTCACCGTGGACGCTGAGCCTGCGCGTGCCCGGGTGGGCCGCGGGTGCCGTCCTGGAGGTCGACGGGGCGTCCGAGCCGGTCGCGCCCGGGACGGTCACGGTGCACCGCCGGTTCCGGGCGGGGGAGCAGGTGGTGCTCGAGCTGCCGGTGCAGCCGCGCCTGACCCGGCCGCACCCCCGCATCGACGCCGTCCGAGGGTGCGTGGCGGTCGAGCGCGGCCCGGAGGTGCTGTGCGCGGAGTCCGTCGACCTGCCCTTCGACGGCTCGGTCGACGACCTGGTCGTCGACCCGTCCGCCCCGCTCGTCGAGGTGGACGGGGCCGTGACGCTGCGCGCGCGGCGCGTGGTGACGGCGGACGCCGCATGGCCGTACGACCCGGCCGGCCCGGGCGGGCCGGCCGGTCCCAGCGGCCTGGGTGCCGGCGGCTCTCCCGCCGTCGGCTCGCCCTCTGGCGGCTCGCCCGTCGGTCGGGCGGGCCACGACGCGTCCGACGGGGGTCCCCGTCAGCCCGTCGACGAGTTCGACGTGGTCCTGCGGCCGTACCACGACTGGGCCAACCGCGGCCCGGCCACGATGCGCGTCTGGCTGCCGACGGTCTGACGACCAGCAGGAGGACGGGGCTCGGCCGCGGGAGCGCCCTGGCTGCAGCGGGGCAGTCAGCGCCACCGGACATCCGTCCAGCCTGGACGCGTGTCCAGCGTCCACCCGACCAGCGCTGCCCGCGGCGACCTCAGCAGGAGATGCACGGCACTGGACAGCTGTTCAGCCTGAACGGCTGTCCAGTCCGTGGTTGTCGCCTGCCGCCGGGCCGGCGGACGGCACCGGTCACGGTCCGAGCCCTGGCGCAGCTCGCGGTCCGAGGCGGCCCGAGAGGGCGTCGCGGGGCCTGCGCCGGACCTTCGGGAGCGTCCCGCGCCCCACCGTTTCGGCCTCCGCCGAAAGTTCCCGAAAAGGATTGCGGTCCCCTGGCCCGCGGGGTTGGGTCAGCCACGGAAACCACCTGCTCGACGACGAGGAGTGACAGTGAACCGTTCCCTGCGCAGAGGGCACCGGAGGTGGGCCGCGACGACCGCGGCCACCCTCGGGACCGTCCTCGTGGCCACGCTGCTGGGCGCCCAGCCCGCCGCGGCCGACGACCCGGACCGGCTCAACGCCGGCATCGGGTACCCGACGTGGGCGGGGTCGACGACCCCGGTCCCGCCGCTGCCGGTCCCGCCCACCGTGGGCAACCAGCTGCAGTCCGTCTTCGACGCCGACCTCGCGGCCGGCGCCGGGACCGACAGCACCAAGGACTTCTGGATCGACCAGATGCTCGCCCGCACCGGCACCGCGGGCGGCAACGGCGACACCAACAACTGGCTGTTCTCCCGGGGGCGGGCGGCCTACATGTACACCCACCAGCCCGGCGTCATCGGCTTCGGCGGCTCGGCCGCGTACTGGCACGAGCTCGGCGCCGGGTCGGTCTACACGATCACCGCCAAGGTCGGCGGCAACGACGTCGTCATGACCGAGGTCACCGCCGAGCGCAAGCAGACACCGAGCTACTGGCGGAGCACCTTCGTCAACGCGGCGGCCGGGCTGCGCCTGGTGCAGCACAAGTTCATCACCCACAACAACGTGGCCGTGACGAACCTGGAGCTGAGCAGCACCGACGGCGCCGCCAAGGGCGTCGAGCTGCGGGCGGTCTCGCCGATGGCGACCACCGCCGAGGGCGACGAGCTCACCGGCACCAAGGTCACCAAGAACAGCATCACCACGCTGTACCCGCGTATGTCCGGCGACGGCTTCACCGCCGCCGCGGGGGCGCTCACGCGGCAGCTCGAGGTCCCCGCCAGCGGCACGGCCAGCACCAAGGTCCAGCTCGGCTACGTGACGACGGAGATCCCGGAGTCGCGCACCGAGTACGACGCCTACCGGGCCGTGACCCCGCAGGCCGCGTTCACCGAGCAGGTCACGTCGTACAACCGGTGGTGGGCGGAGAACATCCCGTTCCTTGACACCCCCGAGGACAACATCGACAAGACGCTCTTCTACCGCTGGTGGCTCATGCGGTTCAACTTCCTCGACGCGGACGTCCCGGGCAACGACTTCCAGTTCCCGACCTCCATGGAGGGCGTCACCGGCTACAACAACGCCATCGTCCTCACCACCGGCATGTTCATCGACGACCTCAAGTACTTCCGCGACCCGGTGTACTCCTACGGCCCCTGGGTGTCGGCGGGGGAGACCGCGCGCAGCGGGAAGATGGAGGACAACCCCGGCTCGCCGGCCAACTGGAGCAACTCCTACACCGAGTACGTCACCGAGGCGGGCTGGCGCTCCTACCAGCTGCACGGCGGCCCCGCCCCGGTCGCGGAGAACCTGGCGGTCTACGGCGAGAACGACGTCGAGGGCCTCCTCGAGGCCTATGACGGCAACGGCAACGACCTCATCGAGTACGACTGGGGCGCCATGACCGGCAACGACGCCGACGCGGTGTCCTTCGACTGGGCGCGCGAGAACGGCGAGGTCAACATGGACCGCGCCGAGAGCGCCTACCTGTACTCCAACGCCATGGCCTCGGCCGAGGCGTACCGGGCCGCCGGCGACGAGGCGAAGGCCGTCGAGATGGAGGCACTCGCCCAGCGGGTCAAGACCGCGGTGATGGGGACGCTCTGGGACGCCGAGGACAACCTCATCAAGCACCGCCAGGCCGGCGACTCGAACCTGCTGGTGGACTGGAAGGAGATTAACAACTACTACCCGTTCACCGTGGGACTGGTGCCCAAGCCCGGTGACGCGGACTACGACGACGACTACACCGAGGCCCTGCGCCTGTGGAAGTACGCCGACGAGTACCCGATCTTCCCCTTCTACACGGCCAACCAGGCCGATGCCGCCGAGCGCGGGGGAGAGGGCAGCAACAACTTCTCGATCATCAACTCGACGGTGACGTTCCGGATGCTGTCCAGCGTCCTGCGCGACTACCCGAGCGAGCACATCGACGCGAGCTACTACAAGAAGCTCCTGTACTGGAACGCGTGGTCGCACTACATCGACGGCGACAACCGGATGCCCGACCAGAACGAGTTCTGGAACTCGGCGTCGGCCAACACCGGGTGGGGCGACGAGCAGTCCATCGGCTACCGATCCTGGATCCACCACACGATCCTCGGGACGACGAACTTCACGATGATCGAGGACGCGATGGGCCTGCGCCCGCGCTCCGACGCGAAGATCGAGCTCGACCCGATCGACATCGACTGGCCGTACTTCACCGCCAACAACATCCGCTACCGCGACAAGGACCTCACCGTCGTCTGGGACGAGCCCGGCGACGGGCAGCGCCCGTACGGCACCGACGTGCCCGAGGGGTACTCCGTCTTCCTCGACGGCTCGCTGGCCTTCACGGTCGGCAGCCTCGGCCGCGTCGTCTTCGACCCGGCGACCGGCACCGTCACGGAGAAGGACGACGACGTCGAGGTGCTGGCGACGAACGCGAGCTCGCTGCAGGCGCCGGAGCAGGTCCGCTTCGGCGACGACGAGCGGGTCGTCGACCTGTTCGCCAAGGCCGGCGCCGACATCCGCACCTCGACCACCGGCACGGCCAACCTGGCCGAGGGCGCCGCGGTGGAGGCCACGTACACCGCCGAGGAGACGTACTCCTCCGCGGAGGCGGCCGTCGACGGCACCACCATCAACGAGCCGTTCTGGGGCACGGCGGGCTCGCCGAGCGCCACCGACTCGATCACGCTCGACCTCGGCGCGGCGCAGGCCTTCGACGACGTCCGCGTGTACTTCTACCGGACCTCGTCCTCGGACTCCCCGCAGGGCGGTCGGCTCGCCGGCACGCGCCAGGGCTACGCCGCCCCGTCGATGTACTCCGTGGAGTACCTGGACGGCAGCACGTGGACGCCGGTCCCGGGCCAGGCCAAGAACCCGGTCTACCCGCGCGGCAACTACAACCAGGTCCAGCTGCCCGAGGTGACCGCGAGCAAGGTGCGCATCACCGTCACCCACGCGCCCGGGTTCCGCACCGGCATCAAGGAGGTGCAGGTCCGCCGCACCGGCGCCGAGGCGCCCGCGGTGACCAACGCGGCCCCGAGCGTCACCGCCCGGCCCGATGCCGCCTTCTCGCAGCCGGGCGCGGCACGCCTGGTCGGCACCGTGCTCGACGACGGCCTGCCGTCGGGGCAGCTGTCGTCGACGTGGACCGTCGTCGAGGCACCCGAGGGCGCCAGCGCGCTGTTCGCCGACGCCCGCTCGGCCACCACCGTCGTCCGGTTCAGCACGGGCGGGCGCTACGTCCTCCGGCTCACCGCGACCGACGGCGAGCAGAGCGCCTCGACCGACCTGGTCGTCGAGGCGAGCGGGGCGGACGGGGCGGGGGCGGACGTCTCGGGCGCCGCCACGCCGACCGCGTCGTACACCGCAGGCTGGAACAACGTCCGTGCGGTCAACGACGGCGCAGGCGCGAACTCCGGCGGCGCCCAGGACGCGATCTGGGGCACGTGGTCGGGCAGCCGACCGGCGTCGCAGTGGCTGCAGTACACCTGGGCCAGCCCGGTCCGGGTCACCGGCTCCGACGTGATGTTCTGGTCCGACGTCGCCGCGGGGACCGGTGACGGCGTCGCCGTGCCGGCGTCCTGGAAGATCCAGTACCTCGACGCCGACGGTGCCTGGGTCGACGTCACCGGCGCCGACGGCTACGGCACCGAGCGCACGGGCACCAACGCCACGACGTTCGACGCCGTGACGACGACCGCCCTGCGCGCGACCTTCTCCGCCTCCCCGAACGCGGCGGGCACGTCGTTCTCGGCGGTCGCCGTGGCGGAGTGGGAGGTCTTCGCCGACGCACCCGTCGCCGTCGACGCCCTCGACGTGCGCACCACCACGGGCCAGCTGCCCGCCCTGCCCGGGACGGTCGGCGTGACCTACGCCGACGGCAGCCGGAGCACGGCCGCCGTGGTGTGGCCGGAGGTGACGCCCGAGCAGGTCGCGGGCGACGGCTCCTTCACCCTGACCGGCATCGTCGACGGCAGCACCCTGCCGGCGCAGGTGACGGTGTGGGTCCGCTCCACCCCGCCCGCGCAGGTCAACACCGTCGACCCCGTGCGGGTCGGCACCCGGACCGGCGTCGCGCCGGCCCTGCCCGCCACGGTGACCGTGCAGTACAACGACGGCTCCCGCGAGATGCTCCCCGTCGCCTGGGAGGCCGTCGACCCGGCGGACTACGCCCAGGTGGGCACGTTCGACGTCGGCGGCACGGTGGAGGGCCCCGGCGGCCAGGCCACCGCGACGGCGACGGTCACCGTCACCGCGAGCGGCGGCGGGGGCACCGACCCCGACCCCGACCCGACGGAGGAGCCCGGCAACCCGATCCTGGGCGACGGCAGCTACTACTCCGCCGACCCGGCCCCGCTCGTCGTCACCGGCGAGGACGGCGAGGAGGAGCTGTTCGTCTACACAGGGCACGACGAGGCCGGCCCCACGACGAACGACTTCATCATGAACGAGTGGGGCGCGTTCGAGACCGACGACTGGCGCTCGGGGGAGTGGACGCACCACCCGTCCCTCATGCGTCCTGAGGAGGTCTTCTCCTGGGCGAGCCCCGGCCGCGCGTACGCCGGGCAGGTCGTCGAGGGCGTGGACGGCCGCTACTACTGGTACGTCCCCGTCCACGAGGAGGCCAGCACCGCGGGCGACAAGTTCGGCATCGGCGTCGCCGTGTCCGACACTCCGCTCGGGCCGTGGACCGACCACGCCGGGGGGCCGCTGGTCAGCCAGTCGCTGCCGGCACCGAACACCGTGCACAACATCGACCCGACCGTCCTCGTCACCGGTGAGGGCGCGGAGGCCGAGGTCCACATGTGGTGGGGCAGCTTCAGCCAGCTCCGTCGGGTCGAGCTCGACCAGGACATGAAGACCGTCACCTCGCCGGCCCAGACCGTCACCGGCCTGACCGGGTTCTTCGAGGGCGCCTGGGCGTTCGAGCGCGAGGGCACCTACTACATGGCCTACGCGGCGAACAACGCCGGACCGACGAGCTCGTGCACCCCGGCGGTCTACCACGCGTGCATCGCCTACGGCACGGCTCCCTCGCCCGAGGGCCCGTGGACGTACCGCGGTGTCATCCTGCCGCCGGTCAGCTCGACGACCAGCCACCCCGGCATCGTCGAGGTCGACGGCGGGTGGGTCCTCGCCTACCACACGGCCGACGCGGTCGGCGGGAACCACTTCCGCCGCTCGGTCGCCGTGGACGAGCTGCTCTGGGACGACAGCGTGACGCCGGCGGCCATCCGCCCGGTGGTCACGACGCCGCGCCCGGTCGCGGACCCGACACCGCGGGCGAACGTCGCCCACGAGGCGACGGTCTCCGTGTCCAACACCCCCGTGCCGACGCAGTACTGGACGAAGGCGCTGAACGACGAGCTCGTCCGCCCGAACCCGCTGCCGCCGGACATGTGGGGCACGTACGACGGCGACCACGCCGCGCAGGAGTGGGTCCAGTACACCTGGGACACCCCGGTGCGGGTCGAGGGCAGCCGGATCGACTTCTGGGCCGACCAGCCCGCGGGCTCCGGCGTGGGGGTCGCACCCCCGACGTCGTGGACCGTCGAGTACTGGGACGACGAGGACGGCTGGCTCCCCGTGCCGGGCGCCAGCGGCTACCCCACCTCGACGGCCGGGCCGCAGGCGACCACCTTCGACGCCGTGACGACCACGCAGCTGCGGGCCGTGCTCGACGCCTCCACCGACGGGCAGACCTACGCCGCCCTGGCCGTGGAGGAGTGGGAGGTGCTCGCCACCCAGGCGGCATCGCTGCAGGACCTCGAGGTCACCGTCGAGGTCGGCGAGACCGACCTGCCCCGCACCACGACGGTCGGCTTCGCCGACGGGACCGAGCTCGAGGCCCTCGTCACCTGGGACGCCGTCGAGGCCGACCAGGTCGACGAGGCCGGCGCCACGTTCGAGGTCGAGGGCACCGTCCTCGGCCAGGCCGGCGGCCGCGTCACGGCCGTCGTCACCGTGGTCGCCGCCGAGGCGCCCGCCGGGGACACCGCCGCCCCGGAGGTGACCCTCACGCCGCTGGGCAGCCGGGGCACCGACGGCTGGTTCCGCTCCGCGGTCGACGTGCTCGTCGAGGCCGTGGACGACAGCGGGCTGCGCAGCACCCTGCGCACCCGGGTCGACGACGGCACCTGGACCGCGACCGGGCCCGCCCGGGACGTCGAGGTGCGGGTCAGCGGCGAGGGCAGCCACACCGTGGCCGCCCAGGCCGTCGACCGGGCCGGGAACACCTCCGGCACGGAGCAGCTCGTCGTCCGGATCGACTCGGCGGCGCCCGTCGTCGGGGCGACGGTCGACGCGGCGGCGCGCAGCATTACGCTGGACGCCACCGACGCCGGCTCCGGGGTGCGCCGGGTCGAGGTCCGGCAGGGCGAGGGGTGGGTCGCCTACACGGCCCCGCTCGTCGCCCCGTCGCTCGACCGGTTCGACGTCACCTACCGGGCGGTCGACGCGGCCGGCAACGTCGGGACCGCCCAGGTCGCGACGGTCGCGGCGGACATCTCCGGGCCGCTCAGCGGTCCGGTCGCCGCCCTGGCGACGCCGACGGCCTCCTACACCGCGCCGTGGAACAACCTGGACGCCGTCAACGACGGCCAGGTCCCGGCGGACCCCTCCACCGGGCAGCAGTGGGGCACCTGGTCGGGCGACCGGCCGGCGTCCCAGTGGCTGCAGCTGACCTGGCCGCGGGCCATCCGGGTCACCGACGCCGAGATCGTCTTCGACGCCGACTCCCCGCGCGGCACCGGCAACGGCGTCGCCCCGCCGGCGGGCTGGGTGCTCCAGCACCTGGCCGTGGACGGGACGTGGGTGGACGTGGAGACCACGTCGGCCTACGGCACCGACCCCGGCGTCGCCCACCGGATCACCTTCACGCCGGTCACCACGACGGCGCTGCGGGTGGTGCTGCAGGCGGACTCCGACGGCACCACGTTCTCCGCGCTGGGCGTCGTGGAGCTCGGGGTCACCGCCGACGACCCGGGCACAGACCCGGAGCCGCCGGTGTACGGGACCGAGACCTCGCTCGCCGAGGTGCTCGGGGCCGACACGAGCGGGCCGGAGCAGCCTAAGGACGCCGACGGCGAGGACTTCGACCTGGTCTGGGCCGCGGTGCAGCGGGTGCTCGCCGAGAAGCCGGGCTCCCCGGTGGCAGTGCTCACCGACCCCACCGCCGCCGTCACGGTGTTCCTGCCGGACGACGACGCCTTCCGGGCGGGCCTGCCGGCCCTGCTCCCGGGCCGGGTCGCCAACGAGAAGGCCGCCGCCACGCGGATGCGTTCGCTCTCGGTGGCGCAGCTGGAGACGCTGCTGCTCGACCACGTGGTGGTCGGTGCGACGGTCGTGTCCGCCGACGTCGCCCGGATGGACGGCCAGCAGGTCACCACAGCCGCCGGCACGGTCCTGACCGTGTCCGTCGGTGAGGCGGGGATCCGTCTCCTCGACGCCGACGGCGCCGTGGTCGCGGTCGTCGACGCTGACCGGGTCGACGTGAACCTGGGCCAGGTCCAGGTCGCCCACGTCATCGAGCGGCTCATCACCGGCTGAGCCGGCGCACCACCCCCGACGGGCGGGGCCGGGCCTCGCGGCCCGGTCCCGCCCGTCCTGTCCCGTCCGCCACGCCACGACCACCCGACGGAGGACCCATGACCCACGACGGCCACCGGCGCGACCCCGTGATGCACGACGTCGGACGCCTCGCGGGCGTCTCGCAGATGACCGTCTCCCGCGTGCTCAACGACCGCCCGCACGTCCGGCCCGAGACGCGCGCCCGCGTCGAGCGGGCCATCGAGCACCTGGGCTACCGGCGCAACGCGGCCGCTCGGGCGCTCGCCACCGGCTCGCCGTGCGCGCTCGGCGTGGTCGCCGCCCGCGCGGCCCTGCCCGGCTCGTCGGACGTCCTGCTCGCCCTGGAGGAGGCGGCCCGGAGGCGCGAGCGCGCCGTCACGGTCGCCACCGTCGGGTCCATGACGACCGCGGCCGTCCAGGAGGCGGTCGGCCACCTCGACGGGCTCGGCGTCGACGGCGTCGTGCTCGTCGCGCCGCAGCCCCCGGCCCCCGGCGAGTCGCTGCGGCTCCCGACGGGTGTCCCCGTGGTCGTCGTGGACGGGCCCCCGCACGCCGGCCTGCCCTCGGTCGTGGTGGACCAGGCGGCCGGTGCGCGGCTCATGACCGAGCACCTGCTGGGCCTCGGGCACCGCACCGTCCACCACGTCGCCGGGCTTGTCGGCTCACCGGGGGCCGACGAGCGCGCCGCCGGCTGGAAGGACGCGCTCGAGGCCGCCGGCCGACCGGTGCCGCCGCTTCTGCGGGGCAGCTGGACCGCCGCCGGGGGCCACGCCGCCGGCCGGCGCCTGGCCCGGGACCCGTGCGTCACCGCCGTGTTCGCGGCCGACGACCGCACCGCCCTGGGCGTCGTCCGGGCGCTGCAGGAGGCGGGCCGCCGGGTGCCCGAGGACGTGAGCGTCGGCGGTTTCGAGGACGTCCCGGAGGCCCCGTTCGTCGGCCCGGCCCTGTCGAGCGTCAGCCTGCGGGCCCCGCAGCTCGGCGAGGCGGGCATCGCCACGCTGCTGGCCCTCGTCGACGGCGGCGGGGCGACGCCCGGCGCCCGGGCGCGGACCACGGCGCCGCTGCTCGTCGTGCGCG
>NZ_JBBEOI010000059.1 GCF_037860755.1 Aquipuribacter hungaricus
GTCGCTCGCCCTGCGCGCGGCAGCGACCGCCGCGCGCGCCGGCCTGCCGCTGAGCCCGGTCACCGCCGAGCACCTGGGCGCGGCCTCACCGATCCTGCCCGAGCCCTGGCCGGCCGCGGCGCGCGAGGCCTTCGTCGAGCTCCTGGCCTCCGGCGACGCGCTGCCCGGGGTCTGGGAGAGCCTCGACCTGGAGGGGCTGGTCACCCGCTGGCTGCCCGAGTGGGGCCCGGTGCGCAACCGCCCCCAGCGCAACGCCGTCCACCGCTGGACCGTCGACCGCCACCAGGTGCAGACCTGCGTGGAGGCGCAGCGCTTCCTGCGCGACGTCTCCCGCCCGGACCTGCTGCTGCTCGCCTGCCTGCTCCACGACCTCGGCAAGCGGCCGGGCGCACGCGACCACGCCCGCACGGGCGCCCCGCTGGCCCGGGCCGTCGCCGCCCGCACCGGGCTCACCCCGGCCGACGCCGACGTGGTCGAGCGGCTGGTCCGCGAGCACCTCACCCTCGTCGACCTCGCCACCCGCCGGGACCCCGACGACCCCAGCACCGTCGAGGCGCTCGTCACCGCGGTCGGCGGGCGCGCGGACGTGCTCACCCTGCTGCGCGCGCTCACCGAGGCCGACGCCCTCGCCGCCGGGCCCGCCGCGTGGTCCCCGTGGCGAGCCCGCCTGGTCGACGACCTGGTCCAGCGCGCCCGGGCGCTGCTGCGCGGCGAGCCCGCCCCCGGCCCGGCGCCGCTCACCGAGGCCGAGGCCGCCCTGGTCCGGGACGCGGCCGCCGACGGCACGAGCCGGTTCAGCGTCAGCGAGCTCGAGGGCCTGCTCGCCGTGACCGTCGTCGCCCCCGACCGCGGCGGGCTGTTCGCCGACATCGCCGGCGTGCTCGCCGTGCACCGGCTCGGGGTCCGCTCCGCGCTCGTCCGCACCCTCGACGGGACCGCGGTCGACACCTGGTGGGTCGAGGCCGCCGGCGAGGTGCCGGACCCGGCGGTGCTCCGGGTGTCGCTGCAGCGCCTGGAGGCCGGCGACACCACCGTGCTGGAGCGGCTCGCGCGCCGCGACGCCTCCGTCCGGCTGCGCCGCAGCGCGGGCGACCGCCCCGCCGTCGTCGTGGTGCCGGACGCCAGCGCGTCGGCGACGGTGCTCGAGGTGCGCTCGCAGGACCGGCCCGGGCTGCTGTCCGCGCTCGGCCGGGCGCTGGTCGTCGAGGGCGTCGACGTCCGCTCCGCCCACGTGGCCACCCACGCCGGCCAGGCCGTCGACGTGCTCTACGTCGTCGAGGCCACGACCGGCGCCCCGCTGAGCCCGCCCCGCGTCGGCGCCGTCGTCGCCGCGCTCGTCGAGGCGGCCGACCCCGACCTCGCGGCCAGCACCGTCGGCCGGTGAGGCGAGGGGGCCGGGTGGCCCTGCGGCTACCCTGGCCGGACACCACCGACTGCTGAGGACTGCTGTGTTCGCCTCTCTCTCCGACCGCCTGACGACGACCTTCAAGACCCTGCGGGGCAAGGGACGGCTGAGCCCGGCCGACGTCGACGCGACGGTCCGCCAGATCCGCCTCGCCCTGCTCGACGCCGACGTGTCGCTGCCGGTCGTGCGCGCCTTCACCGCCGCGGTGCGCGAGCGGGCCCTGGGCGACGAGGTCAACGGTGCCCTCAACCCCGGCCAGCAGGTCGTCAAGATCGTCAACGAGGAGCTCGTCACCATCCTCGGCGGCGAGTCCCGCCGGCTGCGCCTGGCCAAGAACCCGCCGACGGTCATCATGCTCGCGGGCCTGCAGGGCGCCGGGAAGACCACGCTCGCCGGCAAGCTCGGGTACTGGCTCAAGCAGCAGGGCCACGCGCCCGTCCTCGTCGCCTGCGACCTCCAGCGCCCCAACGCCGTCACCCAGCTGCAGGTCAACGGCGAGCGGGCCGGCGTCGCGGTGTTCGCGCCCGAGCCCGGCAACGGCGTCGGCGACCCGGTCGACGTCGCCCGCCGCGGCGTCGAGCACGCCCGCGCCCGCGGCTACGACGTCGTCGTCGTCGACACCGCCGGCCGCCTCGGCGTGGACGCCGACCTCATGCAGCAGGCCTCGGACATCCGCGACGCCGTCCAGCCGGACGAGGTGCTCTTCGTCCTGGACGCGATGATCGGGCAGTCCGCGGTCGACACCGCCAAGCAGTTCGACGAGGGCGTCTCGCTCACCGGCGTCGTCATGACCAAGCTCGACGGCGACGCCCGCGGCGGCGCCGCGCTCAGCGTGGTCACCGTCACCGGCAGCCCCATCCTCTTCGCGAGCACGGGCGAGAAGCTCACCGACTTCGAGGTGTTCCACCCCGACCGCATGGCCGGGCGCATCCTCGACATGGGTGACGTCCTCACCCTCATCGAGCAGGCCGAGAAGGCGTTCGACGCCGAGCAGACGGCCAAGATGGCCGACAAGCTCCAGCGCGGCGACGACTTCACGCTGTCGGACTTCCTCGAGCAGATGCAGGCCGTCCGCCGCATGGGCCCGCTCAAGAACATGCTGAAGATGCTCCCCGGCATGGGCGACATGAAGGAGCAGCTCGACGCCTTCGACGAGCGCGAGCTCGACCGGGTCGAGGCCATCGTCCGGTCGATGACGCCCGCCGAGCGCGAGGACACGAAGATCCTCAACGGCTCGCGCCGGTCGCGGATCGCCAAGGGCTCCGGCACGCAGGTCAGCGACGTCAACGGCCTCGTCGACCGCTTCGGCCAGGCCCAGAAGATGATGCGGCAGATGCGCAACGGCGGCGGGATGCCCGGCATGCCGGGGATGCCGGGCGGGATGCCCGGCATGGGCGGCGGCGTCGGCCCGGGCAAGCGCGGCAAGAAGGGCAAGCAGCAGCCGCAGCGCAAGGGCTCGCGCTCGGGCAACCCCGCCAAGCGCGCCGCCGAGCAGGCCGCCCTGCCGCCCGCGCCGGCTCCCGCCGGGTCGGCGTTCGGGCTCGGGGCCGCCCCCCGGTCCGAGGAGCTGGACGCGCTGCCCGAGGGCTTCCGCGACGCCCTCGGCGGTCGCTGAGCCGAGCACCGGTGCCCGACGTCCTGCACCTGCGGGGCCCGGTCCGCGTCGACGCCGACGAGGTCCGCCCGCAGGCGTGGGTGCTCGACGGCCGGCTGACGTACGAGCGGCCCACGTCGCCGGGTGCCGACGTGCAGGTGCTCGACGGCTGGGTCCTGCCCGGGCTCGTCGACGCGCACTGCCACGTCGGCCTGGCCGCCGGGGGAGCGGTCGACCGCGCCACCGCGGAGACCCAGGCGCTCACCGACCGGGACGCCGGCACGCTGCTGCTGCGCGACGCGGGCTCCCCGGCCGACACCCGCTGGGTCGACGGGCGCGACGACCTGCCGCGCATCGTCCGGGCCGGGCGCCACATCGCGCGCACCCGGCGCTACATCAAGGACTTCGCCGTCGAGATCGAGCCGGGCACCCTCGTGGACGAGGTCTGCCACCAGGCCGGCCGCGGCGACGGCTGGGTGAAGATCGTCGGGGACTGGATCGACCGCGACCTCGGCGACCTGGCCCCGTGCTGGCCCGCCGACGTGCTCGCCGAGGCGGTGGCCGCCGCGCACGCGGCCGGCGCCCGGGTGACGGCGCACTGCTTCGCCGAGGACAGCCTCCCCGACCTGCTGGCCGCCGGGATCGACGGCATCGAGCACGGCACCGGGTTCACCGGCGCCACCATCGAGCAGGCAGCCGCCCAGGGCGTCGCGGTCGTCCCGACGCTGGTCAACATCGAGACCTTCCCCGCCCTCGCCGCCGCCGGCGACGCGCGGTTCCCCACCTGGGCCGCGCACATGCGGGCCCTGCACGCGCGGCGCCACCGGACGGTGCGCGACCTGCACGAGGCGGGGGTCCCGCTGTTCGTCGGCACCGACGCCGGCGGCACGCTGCCCCACGGCCTGGTCCCCACCGAGGTCGGGCTGCTCGTGGACGCCGGCCTGCCCCCGGCCACCGTCGTCGGGGCGGCCAGCTGGGACGCGCGCCGCTGGCTCGGCCACGAGGGCCTGGTCGAGGGCGCGCCGGCCGACCTGCTCGTGCTGGACGCCGACCCGCTGCGGGACCCGTCGACGCTGGCCCGGCCGCGGGCGGTCGTCCTGCGCGGGCGGCCCGTCGTGGCACACTAGGCGGCTGTACCCGCCCGCCCCGGCCCCTCTCACCGTGACGGCGCGAGTCCACCTGCCCTCCCCGGCACCGGAACCCCACCCGGTCCCGCGCGGGCGACCACACAGACTCAGGAGACCATCCGCTCGTGGCAGTCAAGATCCGGCTCAAGCGTCTCGGCAAGATCCGCGCTCCCTACTACCGCGTCGTCGTCGCGGACTCGCGCACCCGTCGTGACGGGCGCGCGATCGAGGAGATCGGCCTGTACCACCCGACGGAGGAGCCGTCGCGCATCGTCATCGACTCCGAGCGCGCGCAGTACTGGCTCGGTGTCGGCGCCCAGCCGACCGAGCAGGTCGCCGTGCTCCTGAAGATCACGGGCGACTGGCAGAAGTTCAAGGGCCTGCCCGGCCAGGAGGGCACGCTGCGCGTCGCCCCGCCGAAGCCGGACCGCAAGGCGGCCTACGAGGCGGCCATGAAGGACGCCAAGTCCGACGCCGACGGCACCACCCCCCGCAAGAAGGCCGCCAAGGCCGAGGCCCCCGCCGCCGAGGCGCCGGCCCCCGAGGCCCCCGCGGCCGAGGCTCCCGCCAGCACGCCCGCTGCCGAGACCGCCGCCCCGGCGGAGGACGCCGCGAAGGAGTCCTGACGTGCTGGCCGACGTCGTCGAGCACCTGGTCACCGGGATCGTCGAGCACCCCGAGGACGTGAGCGTCGTCGAGCGCGGCACGCGCCGCGGGCCGCTCGTGCAGGTCCGGGTGCACCCCGACGACATCGGCCGCGTCATCGGGCGGGCGGGACGCACGGCCTCGGCCCTGCGCACCGTCGTCAACGCGCTCTCGGACTCCGGTCCGGTGCGCGTGGACATCGTCGACCTCGACGGTCGCTGACAGCACCACGGTGGTACCCGGTCCCCACGAGGCGGCCGACGACGGGCAGACGCTGCTCGTGGTCGGCCGCCTCGGTCGTCCCCACGGGCTCAAGGGCGAGCTGACCGTCGACGTCCGTACCGACGACGCCGAGGGCCGGTTCGTGCCGGGTGCCCAGTTCCTCACCGACCCCGACGTCGGCGTCCTCACCCTCGCCGCCGCGCGCAGCCACACCGGCCGCTGGGTCCTCCGCTTCGAGGACGTCGTCCAGCGCGAGGACGCCGAGGGGCTGCGCGACGTCGAGCTGCTCGTCGACCCCTCGCGCGACGAGCCCGAGGACGACGCCTGGCCCGTCGCCGCCCTGGTCGGCCTGCGGGCCGAGCACGTCGACGGCACGGAGCTCGGCACGGTGGTCGCGCTGGACGCCGGCGTCGCCCAGGACCTGCTCGTCGTCGACACCGGGCGGGGCCGCGTCCTCGTCCCGTTCGTCAGCGCCCTCGTCCCCGAGGTCGACGTCGCCGGCGGCCGCGTCGCCCTCGACCCGCCGGGCGGCCTCTTCGACGAGCCCGGGCCCGCCTGAGCCCGTGCGCGTCGACGTCGTCACCGTCTTCCCGGACTACCTCGCCCCGCTCCGGCTCTCGCTCATCGGTCGCGCCGTCGAGCGCGGCACCATCGACCTCGCCGTCCACGACCTGCGCACCCACACCACGGACGTCCACCGCACCGTCGACGACTCCCCGTTCGGCGGTGGCGCCGGCATGCTCATGACGCCGCCGCCGTGGGGCGCGGCGCTGGACGCGGTCCGGGCGCAGGGGCAGCAGTCCCTCGGCGCGGACGCCGAGCCCCACCTGCTCGTCATGTCCCCGGCCGGCCACCGCTTCGACCAGGCCACCGCCGCCCGCCTGGCCGCCGAGCCGTGGCTCGTGCTGGCGTGCGGGCGCTACGAGGGCATCGACGAGCGGGTCCTCGACGACGCCGCCCGGCGGCACCGGGTCACCCCGCTGAGCATCGGCGACTACGTGCTCGCCGGCGGGGAGGCCGCGGCGCTGGTCGTCGTCGAGGCCGTGGGCCGCCTGCTGCCCGGCGTGCTCGGCAACGCCGCGAGCGTGGTGGAGGAGAGCCACTCCGACGGCCTGCTCGAGGCGCCGTCCTACACCCGGCCCGCGACGTGGCGGGACCTCGACGTGCCCGCCGTCCTCACCGGCGGCGACCACGGCAAGGTCGCCCGGTGGCGCCGGGACGAGTCGCTGCGCCGCACCGCGGAGCGCCGCCCGGACCTGCTCGCTGGGGCCCCGGCCGACCGCTTCGACCGCCGCGACCTGGAGCTGCTGCGCGGCCTGGGCTGGGTCCCGGCCGACGGGCTGCTCGTCCTCGTCGCCTGAGGGTCGGGCTGCTCCGTCCGGCGGCGGATTCACCGCCCCGGGCCCGCCTGTGGCATCCTTCACCGGTCGCCGGTCCGCCTGCCGCAGGGGGAGCCCGGCCGCCACGGACGCCCCGGCGTCCGCACCTCCTCCTCGACGCACCCAGACCGCCGGGCACCCGCCCGGCAGGCCGGTGTCCTGCGGCACCGTCCAGGAAGGCCACATGCACACCCTTGACAACCTCGACGCCGCCAGCCTGCGCAGCGACGTCCCCGAGTTCCGTGCCGGCGACACCGTGAAGGTGCACGTCAAGGTCGTCGAGGGCAGCCGCTCCCGCGTCCAGGTGTTCCAGGGCGTCGTCATCCGCCGCCACGGCGGCGGCGTGGGCGAGACCTTCACCGTCCGCAAGATCAGCTTCGGCGTCGGCGTGGAGCGCACCTTCCCGCTGCACAGCCCGGTGATCGACAAGATCGAGGTCGCCAGCCGCGGCATCGTGCGCCGCGCGAAGCTGTACTACCTGCGCGACCTGCGCGGCAAGAAGGCCCGCATCCGCGAGCGCCGCGACGCCGTCCCCGCCAAGGGCTGACCCGCCCGCGCGCTCCGGCGCGCACGAGCCGTCGGCCGGCGCCCGGTACCTGCAGAGCCGCAGGTACCGTGGCGCCAGGTCGACGGTGCCCCCGCGAGGGGGCCGAGCCGAGGGAGAGCCCGTGGGGGACGGCCCCGTGATCGACGAGACCCCGGGGGAGGCGCTGGTGCCCGAGCGCCCCCGCCCCACCGGCTGGTCCCGCGTCTGGCGCGACCTGCGCGAGGTCGGCGCGACGGTCGTGGTGGCCCTGGCCATCGCGGTGGTCGTCAAGACCTTCCTCGTGCAGCCGTTCTTCATCCCCTCGGAGTCGATGGAGTCGACCCTGCTCGTCGGGGACCGGGTGCTGGTGAGCAAGCTCGAGCCCGGACCGGGCACGCTCGAGCGCGGGGACGTCGTCGTCTTCGTCGACCCGGGCGGCTGGCTCGCGCCGAGCGCGTCGGAGCCGCCGCTGTACGTCCGCGCCCTCACCTTCGTGGGTCTGCTCCCGGCCAACTCCGGCGAGCACCTCATCAAGCGCGTCGTCGGGCTCCCCGGGGACACCGTCGAGTGCTGCGACGACCGCGGCCGCATGCTCGTCAACGGGGTCCCCGTCGACGAGCCGTACCTGTTCGACGGCGACGTCCCCTCCACCATCGAGTTCACCGTCGAGGTGCCCGAGGGCCGGCTCTGGGTGCAGGGCGACCACCGCTCGGTGTCCGAGGACTCGCGCTACCAGGTCGGCCAGCCCGGGGGCGGCATGGTGCCCCTGGACAACGTCGTCGGGCGCGCCGTCCTCGTCATGTGGCCGTTCGACCGGTTCACCACCCTGCCCACCCCCGAGCCCGTCTTCGACGAGGTCGGCGGGGTCGACGGCGTCTCGTGACCGCCGTCCCCGCCGCCCGCCGGGCCCGCCCGGACGCCCCCCGCGACCCGGGCTGGCGCCCGTCGCTGCGGATGGCCCGCGCGTCGATGCGCACCCACTCGCTGGTGCGGGTCGGCGGGATGGACGAGGTCGGCCGCGGCGCGCTCGCGGGCCCGGTCAGCGTCGGGGTCGTCGTCGTGGACGCCGCCACCCGCAGCGCCCCGCCCGGCCTGGACGACTCCAAGCGGCTCAGCGCGCTCGAGCGGGAGCGGCTGCACCCGCTGCTGGCCCGGTGGGCGCCCGCCTGGGCCGTCGGCCACGCGAGCAACGACGAGATCGACGCCTGGGGGATCCTCGTCGCCCTGAGGGTCGCCGGCCTCCGGGCGCTGGCGGCGCTCCCGCTCGCGCCCGAGCGGCTCCTGCTCGACGGCACCTACGACTGGCTGCACCGTCCCGTGCCGGCACCGCGCGAGGAGACCCTCTTCGACGCCTTCGAGCCCGTCGCCGACGACGCCCCGGACGAGCTCGTCTCGCTGGGCCCCGCTGCCCCGCCGGTGGACCTGCTGCCCAAGGCCGACCGCCGCTGCGCCGCCGTCGCCGCGGCCTCGGTGCTGGCCAAGGTCGAGCGGGACCGCCTCATGGCCAGGCTCGGCGAGGGCGACCCCCGCTGGGGCTGGCAGCACAACAAGGGCTACAGCGCGCCCGAGCACCTGGCCGCGCTCGCCGAGCACGGTCCGTGCCACTGGCACCGCCGCTCGTGGCGGCTGCCCACGGGCGAGGTCCTGACTGCCGGCGAGGCCGTGCCCGGTGGCGAGGCTGTCGCCGAGGGCACCGGCCTGGCGGCGGGCGGGGTGGACGTGCTCGAGGGCCCTGCCCCCGGCGCGACCCCCGTGCGAGACTGACAGCCGGACCACCCGAGCATCCGCACCCGAGCACCGTCCCGACCCACCCGCCCCTCCCCGACGCAGCGGAGGCAGGAGTGCACGACGCGCAGACCAGCGGCAGCGACGCCGCTGCCACGCGCCGGCGGCACGGGCGCTGGCAGGAGGACGGCAACGGTGCCGGTCCTGAGGCGGGGCGTGACGCCGGACCTGATGACGCGGTGCTCGTCAGGCCGCTCGTCGAGGAGTCGTGGCGGCGCAGCAGGGCCGCGGGCGTCGACCCCGAGCACCCCGTCCTCGACGTCGACGTCGACGACGCCACGCTGTCCCGGCTGCGGCGGGCCAGCCCGCTGACCACGGCGCTCCCGCTGCTGGAGCGGATGCTGCTCGACGGTGCCGACGACGCGCACGTGCTCGCGGTGTCCGACGCCGAGGGCCGGCTGCTGCACGTGCGCGGCGACACCCAGGTGCGCCGCCGGATGGAGAGCCTCGGCTTCACCGAGGGCGCCCGCTGGGACGAGGCCCACGTCGGCACCAACGCGCCGGGCACGGCGCTGGCCCTGGACACCCCCGTCCGCATCCTGTCCGGGGAGCACTGGGCGACCCCGGTGCACCGCTGGTCCTGCTCGGCCGCCCCTGTCCACGACCCGGTGACCGGCGAGGTGCTGGGCGCCGTCGACCTGTCGGGCGGTGACGAGGTCGCCTCCTCCTACGCGCTGGCGCTGGTCCGCGCGGCCGCCGCGGCGGTGGAGGCCTCGCTCCTCCCGCGGGCCCCCGCACCCCGCCGGCGCGGCGAGCCCGTCGGTGCCGCGGGGCGGGGTGCCGACCCCGGGGGGCAGGTGCCGGGCGGCAGGCGGGCCGGGCAGCCGGTCGGGGGACCTGGTGGGGCACCGGCGTGGCTGCAGGTGCTCGGGGTCGACCAGCCGGTGCTGCACGTCGACGGGCGGGCGCACCCGCTGACGCCGCGGCACGCCGAGATCCTCCTCGTCCTGGCCGGGCACGAGGCCGGGGTCGGGGGCGACGCCCTCGCGGAGTCGCTCAGCGAGCAGCTGCTGTCGCCGGTCACCGTGCGCGCCGAGGTGTCACGGCTGCGGTCGGTCCTGCGCCGCCTGCTCGGTGCCGAGGCCGTCGGCACGCGGCCCTACCGGCTGCTCGTCCCGCTGCGCAGCGACGCCGACGACGTCGCCGCCGCCCTGGCCCGGGGGGCGCACCGGCGCGCGCTCGACCTGTACGGCGGCCCGCTGCTGCCGGCCTCCGAGGCCCCGGTCGCCACGCGCGCCCGGCACGAGCTGCAGGGCCGGCTGCGGGGCAGCGTGCTGCGCGCCGGCTCGACCGACAGCCTGTGGCGATGGGCGTCCACGCAGGGACGCGACGACCTCGAGGCGTGGCAGCGGCTGCTGCGCGAGCTGCCGTACGGGTCGCCCCGGCGGGCCGAGGTCTCCGCGCACCTGGCCGCCCTGGCCGCCGCGGGCTGAGGCTAGGCCGGCGGGACCTCGGGCCACCGGGCCCGTGCAACGCGGGTGCAACGTCGCGCGCCTAGCGTCGACGGCGGGCCGGCAAGGGTGCCGGCCGCCCGAGAAGGAGATGCGCATGACGGTCTACTCCGCGCCCGGCACCGACGGCGCCGTCGCGAGCTACGACAGCCGGTACGAGAACTGGATCGGCGGCGAGTGGGTCGCCCCGGTCAAGGGCCGCTACTTCGAGAACCCCAGCCCCGTCAACGGCCGGACCTTCACCGAGGTCGCGCAGGGCACCGCCGAGGACGTCGAGCTGGCGCTGGACGCCGCCCACCGGGCCGCCCCCGCCTGGGGCCGGACGTCGCCGGCCGAGCGCGCGGTCATCCTCAACAAGATCGCCGACCGCATGGAGGAGAACCTCGAGCGGCTGGCGGTCCTCGAGACCTGGGACAACGGCAAGGCGGTCCGCGAGACCCTCGCCGCGGACCTGCCGCTGGCCGTCGACCACTTCCGCTACTTCGCCGGCGCGCTCCGGGCGCAGGAGGGCCACCTGTCGCAGATCAACGAGGACACGGTCGCCTACCACTTCAAGGAGCCGCTGGGCGTCGTCGCCCAGATCATCCCGTGGAACTTCCCCATCCTCATGGCCACGTGGAAGCTCGCCCCGGCACTGGCGGCCGGCAACTGCGTCGTGCTCAAGCCCGCCGAGCAGACCCCGGCCTCGATCCTCGAGTGGGTCAAGATCGTCGGCGACCTGCTGCCCCCGGGCGTCCTCAACATCGTCAACGGCTTCGGCGTCGAGGCCGGGAAGCCGCTGGCCAGCAGCAGCCGCATCGCCAAGGTCGCCTTCACCGGCGAGACCACGACCGGCCGGCTGATCATGCAGTACGCCAGCCAGAACCTCATCCCCGTCACCCTCGAGCTCGGCGGCAAGAGCCCCAACGTGTTCTTCGAGGACGTCGCCGCGGCCGACGACGCCTTCTACGACAAGTGCCTCGAGGGCTTCACGATGTTCGCGCTCAACCAGGGCGAGGTCTGCACCTGCCCCAGCCGCGGCCTCGTCCAGGCGTCGATCTACGACAAGTTCCTCGCCGACGCGACCGAGCGCACCAAGCACGTGCAGCAGGGCGACCCGCTGGACACCAGCACGATGATGGGTGCGCAGGCCAGCAACGACCAGCTCGAGAAGATCCTCAGCTACATCGAGATCGGCAAGGCCGAGGGTGCCCGCGTCGTCACCGGCGGCGAGCGCGCCGACCTGGGCGGCGACCTGTCCGGCGGCTACTACGTCACCCCGACGATCTTCGAGGGCCGCAACGACATGCGGATCTTCCAGGAGGAGATCTTCGGGCCGGTCATCGCGGTGACGTCCTTCCGCGACTACGACCACGCGATGGAGATCGCCAACGACACCCTCTACGGCCTCGGCGCCGGGGTGTGGACGCGCGACATCACCACCGCCTACCGCGCCGGCCGCGAGATCAAGGCCGGCCGGGTGTGGACGAACTGCTACCACGACTACCCGGCGCACGCGGCGTTCGGCGGCTACAAGTCCTCCGGCATCGGCCGCGAGAACCACCTGATGATGCTCGACCACTACCAGCAGACCAAGAACATGCTGGTCAGCTACTCGCCGGACAAGCTCGGCTTCTTCTGAGCGAGCACCACCCCCTGCCCTCCTGCACGCCCCCGGCGCCGGTGCACAGTCCCGTCGGCGCCGGGGGCCCCACCCTCCCCACGAGGAGCGCCATGACGACCGGACCCGCCACCGCCCTGCCCCCCGGCACCGCCCTGCCCCCCGGCACCACCCTTCCCCCGGGCACCACGCCTGCGCCGACGGGCGACGGCCCGGTGACCGACGTGCGCCGCGTCGACCTCACCGAGGCGGCCGCCGTCGTCCTGCGCGAGCTGACCGAGGACAACGGGCCGCTGATGTTCCACCAGTCCGGCGGCTGCTGCGACGGCAGCTCGCCCATGTGCTACCCCCAGGGTGAGTTCCTCACCGGGGACGGCGACGTGCGGCTCGGCTCCGTCGACATCGGCTCCGGGCCGCCGGTCGAGGTGTGGATGTCACGACCGCAGTTCGCCTACTGGAAGCACACCCACCTCACCGTCGACGTGGTCCCCGGCCGGGGCGCCGGCTTCAGCCTCGAGGCGCCTCGCGGCGTCCGCTTCCTCATCCGGTCCCGGCTGTTCAGCGATGCCGAGAGCCACTGGCTCGAGGCGCACTGGGCCGAGGGGATGGGCTGAGGGTCCCGTCCCGCTGCCCGCCCGCCCCGGCCCCCGTCTGGTCCGGGCCGGTCCCGCTCGGTGCCACGATGGGCGGGTGAGCGCCGAGGACCTGGAGAAGTACGAGGCGGACCTGGAGCTGCAGCTCTACCGGGAGTACCGGGACGTGGTCGGCCTGTTCAGCTACGTGGTGGAGACCGAGCGCCGCTTCTACCTGGCCAACGGCGTCCAGGTCACCCCGCGCGGCGCCGACGGCGAGGTCTGGTTCGAGGTGCACCTCACCGACGCGTGGGTGTGGGACCTGTACCGGCCCGCCCGCTTCGTCAAGGACGTGCGGGTGGTGACGTTCAAGGACGTCAACGTCGAGGAGATGGCCAAGTCCGACCTCGAGGTCCCCAAGACCGGCGGCTTCGAGGGCTGACCGTCCGACCGGGCCCCGGCCCGCTCTCGGGTCGCCCACCTGACCGGCGGCCCGGCCAGCTGTGTCCCCAGGTACCGCGCCGCCGCCCGCGTCCACAGCCGGGCGGTCGCCTTGCCTGGGGCGGGGTCTGCCCGGCCGAGCCTGGGCGGGTGGACGCCCAGGAGCACCAGACCGTCGAGCACGCCGTCGTCGAGCACGTGCGTACGGGCGCGCCTGCCCCGCCGGGGTTGCCGGCCTCCCCGGTGGTGCCGCCGCCTGGGGCACGGGGGGCTGGGGGCGCGGCGGTCGGGCAGGGCGCGGCCGTCGGGCAGGGCGCGGACGGTCGATGTAGCACCGGGGTGGCCGGGCGGCCGGGCGCTGTCACCGGCGGCGCAGCCGTCGGGGCGGGTGCCGTCGTCGAGAGGGGCACGGTCGTGGGGCGCGGCGCCCGGGCGGCCGTCGGGGCGTTCGGCGAGCAGCTGGTCGCGGACCGCCTCACGGAGCAGGGCTGGACGGTGCTCGAGCGCAACTGGCGCAGCCGGTCCCGCGACTGCCCCGGCGAGCTCGACCTCATCACCCTCGACCCCGACGGGGCCCTGGTCGTCGTCGAGGTGCGGACCCGCCGGGGCGACTCCTGCGGCACGGCCCTGGAGAGCGTGACCCCGCTCAAGCTGCGGCGCCTCAGGCGGCTGTGCGGCGTGTGGTGGGGCGAGCAGGACCAGGCCTCCCGGGTGCGCGGGACCGGCGGGCTGCGGATCGACGTCGTGGCCGTGCAGCTGCGGCGGCAGGGGCCCAACCGGCTCACGCACGTGCGCGGGGTCGGCTGATGGGGCTCGGGCGGACGCTGTGCGCGGCGCTCGTCGGGCTCGAGGGCCACGTGGTGGAGGTCGAGGCGCACGTCTCGCCGGGCCTCGTGCAGTGGGTGGTGGTCGGCCTGCCTGACACCGGCGTGCTCGAGGCCCGCGACCGCGTGCGCTCCGCGCTGGTCGCCAGCCGGCAGGCGCCGCCCCAGGCCCGGGTGACGGTCAACCTGTCCCCGGCCGGCCTGCCCAAGTCGGGCACGGCCTTCGACCTCGGTGTCGCGGTCAGCGTGCTCGCCGCCGTCGGGCAGGTCCCGCAGACCGTCGCCGAGGTGGGGCACGTCGGCGAGCTCGGCCTGGACGGGTCCGTCCGGTCGGTGCCGGGCGTGCTGCCGGCGGTCCTCGGCCTGGTGCGTGCCGGGGTGCGCCGGGTGGTCGTGCCGCGCCGGGACGTCCCCGAGGCCCGGCTGGTCCCCGGCGTCGAGGTGGTGGGCGTCGGGTCGCTCGCCGAGGCCGTGGCCCTGCACCGGGGGGAGCCGTGGGACGAGCATCCCGGTGAGCCTCCCGGCCGGGCCCGGCCGGAGGGGGATCCCGCCGGCGGCGCGGAGGGGGGCCGGGTGCCGGACCTCGCCGACGTCGTGGGCCAGCAGATGGGACGCCGTGCCGTCGAGGTGGTCGCCGCGGGCGCCCACCACCTGCTCATGCTCGGCCCGCCCGGCTCCGGCAAGACGATGCTCGCGGCCCGGCTGCCCGGGCTGCTGCCGGACCTCGACGACGCCGACGCCCTGACGGCCACGTCCGTCCACTCCCTGGCGGGCACCCTGGCCGCGCCCAGGCTGCTGCGCCGTCCGCCGTTCGAGGCGCCGCACCACACCTCGAGCGTGGCCGCCGTTGTCGGCGGCGGCACCGGCCTGCCCCGTCCGGGGGCGGCCAGCCGCGCGCACGCCGGGGTGCTGTTCCTCGACGAGTGCCCGGAGTTCCGCCGTGGCGTCCTCGACGCGCTGCGCCAGCCGCTGGAGCAGGGCGTCGTGGAGGTGCAGCGGGCCAAGGGCATGGCCCGGCTGCCGGCCCGCTTCCAGCTCGTCATGGCCGCGAACCCCTGCCCCTGCGGCAACGCCTCCGCGGGCGCCCGCGGCGAGCGGTGCCGCTGCGCTCCTCGCACCCGTCAGTCCTACCTGGCCCGGCTGTCGGGGCCGCTGCTGGACCGCGTCGACGTCCAGGTCGAGGTCCCGGGGGTGGCCGCGGCGCTGTGGGCCTCGGCCGAGCCGGGGGAGTCGACCGCCGTGGTGGCGGCCCGGGTGCGCTCGGCCCGCGCCACGGCGCGCCAGCGGTGGGGGCCGGAGTGGCCGACCAACGCGCAGGTGCCGGGCACCGTGCTCCGGTCCCCGCGGCACCGCCCGGCGTCCTCGGTGCTCGCCCCGCTGGTGCGCGGCGTGGACCGCGGCACGCTCACCGCCCGCGGCTACGACCGTGCCCTGCGGGTGGCGTGGAGCATCGCCGACCTGGCGGGCCGCGACGGGCCCGGGGCCGACGAGGTGTCCGAGGCCGTGTCCTTCCGCACCCTGGCGTCGCTGGCATGAGCGCCACGCGGGCGGCGGCCGACGGGTGCGACGACGACCGGCTGGCGCGGGCCCACCTGTCGCGGGTGGTGGAGCCCGGCGACCGGCGGCTCCGGCTCCGGCTGCAGGACCGCGGGGCGGTGGACCTCGTCCGGCAGCTGCGCGACGGCCGGGGCGACGAGGTGTGGCAGGCCCGGCACGACCGGCTCGACGGGCCGACCACGGCGCTGGTGGCGAGCGCGGCGCGGGCCGGCGTCGGCCTGGTCGTCCCGGCCGACGGCTGCTGGCCTCCCGGCTTCGACGACCTCGACGACCTCGGGCCGCGGGACGGGCCGGACGGGGGCGCCCCTGTCTGCCTCTGGGTGCGAGGGGTCCTGCCGCCCGCTGCGGGCGCACCGCCCGTCGCGTCGGTGGTCGGCAGCCGCGCCGCGACGGCCTACGGCGTGCACGTCGCCGAGGAGCTCGCGGCGGGGCTGGTCGACCGCGGTTGGACGGTGGTGTCGGGCGCGGCCTACGGGATCGACGCCGCCGCCCACCGCGGCGCGCTCGCCGTCGAGGCCCCGGCAGGGCTGCCCACGGTGGCCGTCCTCGCCGGCGGCGCCGACCGTGCCTCTCCCGCCGGGCACGACCTCCTGCTCCGCCGTGTCGTCGAGCGCGGCGGTGCCGTGGTGTCGGAGCTGCCGCCGGGCACCCGGCCCGCCGCGTACCGGTTCCTGCTCCGCAACCGGCTGATCGCCGCCTGGGGTGCCGGCACGGTCGTCGTCGAGGCGTCCTTCCGCTCGGGGGCGCTGAGCACGGCGCGCACCGCGGCGGGCCTGTCCCGTCAGGTCGCCGCCGTCCCCGGACCGGTGACGTCCGGAGCGTCCAGCGGCACCAACCGGCTGCTGCGCGACGGCGCGTCGTGCGTGACCGGCGCTGACGACGTGGTCGAGCTGTTCGGGCCCATGGGCACCGCGCCCCTGTGGGACGAGCGGCGGCCGGGTGCCGTGACGGGCGGCGGCGGGGGCGGGCCCGCCGACGGTCCGACGACGCCCGGGGTCAGGGGCGTCGAGCACCTCGGTGACGACGCGGTGCGGGTCTGGCACGCGCTCGAGGGCGGGCGCGCGCGGCCGGTCGTCGACCTGGTGTGCGCGGTGGGCCTGGGGGAGCGGGCGGTGACGTCGGCGCTCGCGCTGCTGGAGCTCGAGGGGGTGGTCAGCCACGACGGCGCCCGGTGGCGGCGTGGCGCCGGGCGCGGCCGTCGGCCCCCCGTGGTCCCATGACGGGATGGCCAGCACGGAGGCACCCCCCGGCAGCGGGACCAGGACCGTCCCTCCGGTGGACGGGCCGACCCCGGTCGGGAGCCCGCTCCCGGCCGCGGGCCCGCTCCCGGCCGACGGCCTCCTGCCGGCCGACGCGCCCGCGGTGCTCGCACGCTTCGTCGACTGGCTGCGCTGGGAGCGGGGCCGGTCGCCCGCCACCGTGCGCGCCTACCGGGCCGACGTCACCGCGCTGCTCCGCCACGCGGCCGGCCTCGGGGTGGGCGACGTCGGCGGGCTGACCACGGCGCACGTGCGCTCGTGGCTCGGTGCCGGGGCGGCGGCGGGCTGGTCCCGGGCGACCACCGCCCGGCGGGCGGCCGCGGCGCGGACCTTCACGTCGTGGGCGGTGCGGCAGGAGGTCCTCTCCACCGACCCCGCCGCGCGGCTGGCCACGCCCCGGCGCTCCCGCCACCTGCCCCGGGTGCTGGACGAGGCCGAGGCGCGACGGCTGTGCGAGGCCGCCGGG
>NZ_JBBEOI010000060.1 GCF_037860755.1 Aquipuribacter hungaricus
CGACCGCCGCCGCGGCTGGGACGAGGCGCTCACGGCGGCCGGCGTCCCCGGCCCGCGGGTCGAGGCCGCGTGCACCAACAGCGCCGACGCCGCCCGGGCGTGCACGGCGGCGGTGCTGGACCGGGACGACGCCCCGGACGCGCTGGTGTGCGCCTCGGACTCCCTGGCGCTCGGGGCCCACCGGGCGGCGCAGGCCGCCGGCGCCGACCTGCTCGTCGTCGGCTTCGACGCCACCCCCGTCACGTCGGCCCTCGGGCTGGCGAGCGTCGCCCAGCCGGTCGGCGAGGTCGCCCACGCCTGCCTGGACCTGCTGCTCCCCCGCCTGGCCGGCGAGGACCCCGCCGCCCGCGGGGTGCTGCTGCGGCCCGCGCTCGCCCTGCCCACCTGAGCCGCCCGACCCACGACCCCCCCCCGCACGACCAGCACGACCCGCACGACCCGCACGCCCACCACGAAGGAGTGACACCACCATGACGAACCCCCTCACGCGAGCGGCCCGGTCCCGCCGGGCGGCCCTGCCGGTCCTCACCCTGGTCAGCCTGAGCCTGCTCGCCGCCTGCGGTGGCGGCAGCTTCGACGAGGGCAGCGAGGCCGGCGGCGACGCCAGCGGCGCGGCCGGCGGCGGCGGGGACGGCCTCACCGTCCTCATCGCCTCCAGCGGCGACGCCGAGACCGACGCTGTGACGTCCGCCGCCGAGGCCTGGGCGGAGGAGAGCGGCACCGACGTCACCGTCACCGTGGCCACCGACATCACGCAGGAGCTGTCGCAGGGCTTCGCCGGCGGCAACCCGCCCGACGTCTTCTACGTGGACGCCAGCGCCTTCGCCGACTACGCGACGGCGGGGAACCTCTACCCGTACACGCTGGAGGACAGCGACGACTTCTACCCGTCGCTGACGGAGACGTTCACGCTGGAGGGCGAGCAGTACTGCGCCCCCAAGGACTTCTCGACCCTCGCGCTGCAGATCAACACCGCCTCGTGGGAGGCCGCCGGCCTCACCGACGAGGACATCCCCACCACGTGGGAGGAGCTGCGGACCGTCGCCGACACCCTGACGACCCCCGAGCAGGCCGGCCTGGTCATCGGCACCGGCCGCGACCGGGTGGGCGCGTTCCTCGTGCAGGCCGGCGGCTACTGGGTCGACGGCGCGGAGGGCACGATCACCGCCACCGAGGAGCCCAACGTCCAGGCCCTCACCTACGTCAAGGAGCTGCTGGCCAGCGGCTCGGCCGTCCTGCCCCCCGACGTCGACTCCGGCTGGGGCGGCGAGGCGTTCGGCACCGAGCGCGCCGCCATGACCATGGAGGGCAACTGGATCCGGGGCGCGATGACGAACGACTACCCGGACGTGGAGTACACGGTCGCCGAGCTCCCCGAGGGCCCGGCCGGCAAGGGCACCCTGCTGTTCACCCAGTGCTGGGGCGTCGCGGCGGAGTCCGCCGACCCCGAGGCCGCCGTCGAGCTCGTCGCCGCGCTGACCAGCACCGAGAACCAGCTCGCCAACGCCGAGGCCTTCGGCGTCATGCCGAGCCGCCAGTCCGCCCAGGCCGACTACGTCGCCGCGTTCCCCGAGGACGAGCCGTTCATCGCCGGCGGCGAGTACGGCCAGGGCCCGGTGACCCTGCCCGGCCTGGCCCCGTCGCTGTCGGACCTGGACTCCCAGCTGGAGCAGCTCGCCGGCGCCGACCCCGTCCAGGTGCTCGAGTCCTTCCAGACCAACGCCGAGGCCGCGGTCCAGGAGTGACCGGCCGGTCGGCGGAGGAGACCCGATGAGCGTCGTGCGACCCCCCGCGGAGGCGACAGCCGCCGTCCGCACCTCCCGGCCGGACCCGGTCGGCCCCGCGCGCCGGTCCCGCGGCCGGTCCGGCGAGCAGAACCTCGCCGGCTGGCTGTTCGTGGCCCCGACGCTTCTCGTGCTCGGCGTCTTCCTCGTCGTGCCGATCGTCATGGCGCTGTGGGTGTCGGTGAGCGACTGGAGCGGGCGGGGGTCGCCGTTCGCGGGGACGGTCGGCTTCGTCGGCCTCGACAACTACGCGCGCCTGCTCACCGAGGAGGGCCTCACCCGCTCGGACTTCATGACGTCGCTGCGCAACAACGTCTACTACGTGCTCCTCGTCGTGCCGCTGCAGACGGTGTTCGCCCTGTTCCTGGCGAGCGTGCTCAACAACCAGCTGCTCAAGGCCAAGGGCTTCTTCCGGACGACGTTCTACTTCCCGTCCGTCACCAGCTCGGTGGCGATCAGCGTCATCTTCCTGTTCCTGTTCTCCGGCTCCGGGGCGGTCAACACGGCGCTGCGGGCGGTCGGCCTGGACGGGCCGACCTGGTTCAACGACGCCCGCGGGCTGCTCCACGTGATCGGCGACGGCCTCGGCCTCTGGGACGCGGCCGCACCGCCAGCCGCCCTGGCGGACACCTCGGTGCTCGGGCTGTCGGCGTGGCAGTGGCTCGCGGGGCCGTCCGTCGCCCTGTCGGTGATCATCATGCTCGTCGTCTGGACGACCACCGGGACCTTCATGCTCATGTTCCTCGCCGCGCTGCAGGACGTGCCGCTCGAGGTCGAGGAGGCGGCGCGCGTCGACGGGGCCAACCGGTGGCAGAGCTTCCGCGCGGTGACGCTGCCCCACCTGCGCCCGACGGTGCTGCTCGTGGTCACCCTGGGGATCATCGGTACCTGGCAGGTGTTCGACCAGGTCTACGTCATGACCCAGGGCGGACCCAGCAAGACCACGCTCACGCCGGCCTACCTGTCGTACTCCTACGCCTTCGAGAACCAGCAGTGGGGCGTGGCCGCGGCGATGGCCTTCGTGCTGTTCCTCATCATCGTCGCGCTGACGTCGGTGCAGCGGTGGGTCTTCCGCGACAAGGACGCGGCGCAGCTGCGGCGGCAGGTCCGGCAGGCCGAGAAGCGCAGGTCCGCCCGGCGCCCGGGCGACGACGCCCTCGCCGTGGCCGGCACCGACGTCCCGACCACCGGAGGAGGGTCCCGATGAGCACCGCCACCACGTCCCCCGCGCGCCCCGCCCCGGCTGCGGGCCGTCCCGCGACCCGGCGTCGCGGCCCCGGCAACCGGGCGCTGCTCGTGCTGTTCCTCGGCTACGCCGTGCTCGTCGTCTTCTCGGTGGTCTACCTCTACCCGTTCCTCATCCAGGTGGCGACGTCGTTCAAGGAGCCCGCGGCGGCCACCCGCGACCCGCTGTCGCTGGTGGCCGACCCGTTCACCACGGCGGCGTTCCAGCGGCTCACCGAGACGCGCTTCCCGCTGTGGTTCGCCAACTCCGTGGTCGTCACGCTGGTCGTCACCGCCGGCCGGGTGTTCTTCAACTCCCTGGCGGGCTACGCGCTGGCCCGGATCCGGTTCCGGGGCCGCGAGGCCGTGTTCTCCGCGGTGCTCGCCGTCCTCGCGGTGCCGGGGATCATCCTGCTCATCCCGAAGTTCCTCGTCCTCAACCAGCTCGGGATGTACAACACCTACCCCGCGCTCGTCGTCCCGCTGCTGGTGGACGCCGCGGGCGTGTTCATCATGAAGCAGTTCTTCGAGTCGGTCCCGGCCTCGGTCGAGGAGGCCGCCCGGATCGACGGGGCCGGCACGTTCAGGATCTTCTGGTCGGTCGTGCTCCCCATGGCCCGCCCGGCGCTCATCACCATCACGATCCTGTCGTTCCAGGGGTCGTGGAACGAGCTGCCGCACTTCATCGTCGCCAGCAACGACCCGGACCTCGCCACCCTCACCAAGGGCGTCGCCTCGCTGGTCAGCGGCCAGCTCGGCTCGGGCAACCAGTACCCCATCTCCATGGCCGCGGCCCTGGTCATGACCATCCCCGTCGCGCTGGTGTTCGTCTTCTTCCAGCGCTACTTCGTCCGGGGCGGCACGGCGGGGGCCGAGAAGGGCTGAGCACCCCGGCGGGCCTAGCCGCCGGCGCGGCTGACGGCGAACGCGGTGAGGAAGCCGACCGCGGTGATGAGCCCGGTGAACAGCTGGGTCCGCTCGAACGCCTCGGGGATCATCGTGTCGGCGAGCATCGTGAGGATCGCCCCCGCGGCCAGCGCGGTGATGGCCGCGGTCGTCCCGGCGCCCGCGCCGTCCAGGGCGAGGTAGCCGACCGCGGCCGCGACCGCGCTGGCCGCGGCGATGCCGCCCCACACGCCGAAGACGTAGCCGGCGCTGCGGCCCGCGGCCTTCATCCCGGCGGCGCTCGACAGGCCTTCGGGCAGGTTCGAGATGACGACGGCCGCCACCACCGACGCGCTCACGCCGCCGCCCCCGAGCAGGCTGGCGCCCAGCACGACCGACTCCGGGACGCCGTCGAGCAGGGCGCCGACCGCGATCGCCCCGCCGCTGCCGGGCTGCTCGGCCTCACCGGACTGCTGCCCGCCCGACCGCTTGCGGTGCTGGGCTCCCCGGCGCGCGAGCGCCGCGTTCGCCGCGACGTAGGCGACCGCCCCGGCCAGGAAGCCGGCCACGGTGACCAGCAGGCCGCCGCCCTCGACCGCCTCGAGCACCAGGTCGAAGGCGAGCGCGCTGACCAGCACCCCTGCCCCGAACGCCATGACGGCCGCGACCACGGTCCGGGGCACCTGCACCCACCAGGCCACGGCTGCGCCGACCACCAGGGCGCCGCCGCCCAGGAGCCCCCACAGACCTGCCTCGAGCCACCCGGTCACGGCTGCCCTCCCCTGGTGCTCCTGCTCGTCCGACGACGTGCCGGCGGGCCCGTCCCGGCAGGGCTACCCACCGGGCGGGCGGCGAACCCCCCGGCCGGCGCGGACCGGGTCCGGCGCCTGCGGCGCGTCCTGCGTGGGCCCCGGGACCGACCCCGGCTCAACCGAGCAGCGCCTCGGCCAGCAGCGCGACGGCCGCCACGCCGGACACCGCGAGCACCGCGACCCGCAGGACCTCTGGCCGGACCCGGGGACGCAGCAGCCCGCTGAGCAGGTAGCCGACCCCGACCGCCGGCAGCAGGACCAGGCCGGCACCCAGCCGCTCGGGCGACACCTCGCCGACCAGGGCGAGCGAGCCGATGCTCAGCAGGGCCCCGAGCAGGAAGAACGTCGCCAGGGTGGAGCGGATCGCCGGCCCGCCGCTGTTTCGGAACGCGACCGCCATGGGCGGGCCGCCGATGCCGGAGGTGGTGCCGCCGAGCCCGCTGAGGGCCCCCGCCAGGGCGAGGGTGGTGCGGCGGACCGGCCGCGGCCGCGCCGGGCGGGAGTCGGCGACCATGGCGGCGAGCACGGCCGCCCCGACCGTGCCGGCGACCAGCAGCTGGAGCCCGCGCACGGGCAGCGCCTGCACTGCCAGCGCCCCCACCGCCCCGCCCGGCACCCGGCCGACGAGCGCCCATCCCACGCCGCGCAGGTCCAGGTGGGCCCGCTCGCGCAGCGCGGACACGAGCACCAGCGGCAGGACGACGACCAGCACGCCGACGGGCACGGTCTGCGGCGCGACCCACGCGAGGACGGGCACCGCCAGCAGGGCCAGGCCGAAGCCGAGGACGCCCTGGACCAGGGCGCCGAGGACCACGACGAGGCTGCACACGGCCAGGGCGGCGGGGTCGGCACCGAGGTCCCCGAGCCACGTCACCCCACGACGCTAACCGGGTCCGACCGGGTGCCGACCCGCCGGGGGACTTGCGTCCACGCCATGGAATAGGTCATCGTGCTTGACGGTTCAAGTGTTCAGACCCGCACCACCCACCCTGCACAGCATCCCGGAGGACCCATGAGCACCGTCTTCGACAAGGCCCCGTCCGAGGCCATCGCCGACCTGTCCGGCACGTACACCATCGACGCCTCGCACAGCCGGCTCGGCTTCACGACCCGCCACGCGATGGTCACCAACGTCAAGGGCAGCTTCGGCGCCTTCGAGGGCACGGTCGTCGTCGACGCCGCGGACCCCGCCGCCTCGCGCGCCGACGTCACCATCGACGTCGCCAGCGTGACGACCGGCTCCGCCGACCGTGACGGCCACCTGCGCTCCGGCGACTTCTTCGACGTCGAGAACTACCCGACGTGGACCTTCACCTCCACCTCCGTCGAGGACGTCGACCAGGCCGCCGGCACGTTCACCCTCGTCGGCGACCTCACCATCCGCGACACCACCAAGCCGGTCCGCGTCGAGCTCACCTTCGACGGCTCCGCCAAGGACCCGTTCGGCAACTTCCGCGCCGGCTTCGAGGGCAAGGCCGTCGTCAACCGCAAGGACTGGGGCCTCACCTGGAACGCCGCCCTGGAGACCGGTGGCGTCCTCGTCAGCGAGAAGATCAAGCTCGACTTCGACATCTCGCTCGTCAAGGCCTGAGCACCGACGTCCCCCGGGGGCGGGGTCACCGCGCGACCGACAGGTCCCGGTGGCCCCGCCCTCTGTCGTCACCCGGTGCGACCAACCTCGGGCGTCCGGCTGCGGCGGCGGGGGCGGGTCTGGTCTGATCGCCCAGGACCCCCCGCTCCCACCGAGAGAAGACACACGCATGTCGTTCGGCACCGCTGTCCGCACCGTCCTCAGCAGGTACGCCACGTTCTCCGGGCGCGCGCGCCGCTCCGAGTTCTGGTGGTGGCAGCTGGCTCAGGGGCTCATCATCAGCGCGCCCTACGTGCTGGCCATCGTCATCGTCGTCGCGACGCTGGCGAGCAACCCGGACGCGGAGGAACCGCCGACCGTCGCCCTGCTGCTCGTCGGCGTCATGGTCCTGCTGCAGCTGGCGCTGCTCGTCCCGACGGTCGCTGTCGCCGTCCGGCGGCTGCACGACACCGGCAGGTCGGGCTGGTGGTACCTGGTGACGCTCGTGCCGTTCGGGTCGATCGTCCTCATCGTGCTCGCCTGCCAGGACTCGACCCCGGGCCCGAACCAGCACGGCCCGAACCCCAAGGGTGTCGACGACGCACGGGCCTACGGCGGTCAGGGCTACGGCGGCGCTCCCGGCTACGGCGGCGGTCCGAGCTACGGCGGCGGCCCTGGCTACGGCGGCGGCCCTGGCTACGGCGGCCCCGGCCCCCAGGCCCCGCAGCCGTACGGTCCGGCCTGACCCGCCCGGCCTGGTCCCGCACAGCCCCGCCCCCACCCTCCCGGTCCGCGTCCTCCGACGAAAGGTCCTCCCGTGTCGTTCCCCCAGGCGGTCTCGTCCGCCCTGCGCCAGTACGTCGGCTTCCGCGGCCGCGCCCGCCGCTCCGAGTACTGGTGGTTCGTCCTCTTCACGTTCCTGGTCACGCTCATAGCCGGCTCCGCGGACGCCCTGCTGGGGCTCGCCGACAGCACCGGCAACGGCCCCATCGGCGGCCTCGCCACCCTCGCGCTGCTGCTCCCGTCGCTCGCCGTGGGCGTCCGGCGCCTGCACGACACCGGACGCAGCGGCTGGTGGATGCTCATCGGCCTGGTCCCGCTGGTCGGCACCATCGTGCTCATCGTCTTCTTCGTCCAGGACTCCGTGCGCGCCACCACCGAGCACGGCCCGAGCCCCAAGGGCGTCGACCCCGCCGCGGGCTACGGCGCCGTCGGCCACGACCAGCAGGGCTACGGCCAGCAGGCGTACGGCCAGCAGGGCTACGGCCAGCAGCCCGGCGCCCAGGGCTACGAGCAGCAGCCCTACGGTCAGCAGCCCGGCTACGGGGCGGCGCCGCAGGCGCCCGGTCCGTACGGCGACCACGACCCGCGCCAGGGCACCCCGCCCCAGGGCTGACGCCCCCGCCCCGAGGACCCCGCAGCGGCTAGATCGCGGCGGGGTCCTCGTCGTGGTGCACACCGAGGGCGTGCAGCGCCTGCTCGAGCACGGCCATGACGGCGAGGGTGTCGTCCAGCGGCATGGTCGGGCTCTCGGTCAGGCCGGCGGCCAGGCAGCGGTGCACCTCGTCGAGCTCGTGGGAGTAGCCGGTCCCCGTCGCCGGCGCCACGACCTCCTCGCTGGTCTCCACCGAGCGGCCCCCGCCGGTCCGGTGCAGCACCACGCGGTCCGGGTGGTGGAAGCGCGGCGGCACCTCGATCCACCCCTCGGTGCCGAACACGGCCGCCTGGCCGGGCAGCGGGGACAGCAGCGAGCACGTGCCCACGCCGTGCCGGCCGTCCTCGGTGCGCCACAGCACGGTCGACTCCGCGTCGACGCCGTTCGGCCCGGTCGCACCGGCCACCTCGAGCGAGGCGGGCGTCCCGCCCAGCACCATCTGCAGCCACGCGACCGGGTAGACCCCCAGGTCCAGGAGCGCCCCGCCGCCCTGGGCGGGGTCCCACAGCCGGTCGGACGGGTCGAACGGCACCCGCAGGCCCAGGTCTGCCCGGACGGACCGGACCTCGCCGACGGCACCGTCGGCGACGAGCTCGCGCAGCCGGCCCACCGCCGGCTGGAACCGGGTCCACATCGCCTCCATGACGAAGACCCCGCGGGCCCGGGCGGCGTCGACGACCTGCTGGGCCCCCGCGTGGGTGACGGTGAAGGCCTTCTCCACGAGCAGGTGCTTGCCGGCCTCGACCGCCGCGAGGGCGACGGCGTGGTGCTGGCGGTGGGGCGTGGCCAGGTAGACCGCGTCGACGTCCGGGTCCGCGAGCAGCTCGTCGTAGGAGCCGTAGGAGACGGGGGCACCGTGCTCGTCGGCGAAGGCGCGGGCCCGGTCCGCCGAGCGGGACGCGACCGCGTGGAGCCGGCCGCCGGGCATGCCGGCGAGGTCACCCATGACCTTGGCGGCGATCCGGCCGGCCCCGACGACCCCCCACCTGACCGGCCGGTCGACGACGGGGGCGTACGCGGGGGTGCTCGGGGAGGCCGTCATGCGCCCAGGCTGCCACGGTCGGGCCGGGGGGCGGCCGGCCCGGTCGGCACGCGGTCGCCGGTCGCGGGAGCCCGCGCCGGACGGCTGCGGACGGCGCCCACCACGCCCGCCCACAGGACGACGGCCACCGCCGGCCCGACGACGGCGTGGACCTGCATGCCGTCCCGGCCGGACGCGGCGAGCGCGGCGCCGAGGGCCGCCACCGCCAGCAGGGCCAGGGCGAGCCAGGCGTAGCCGCGCCACCGGAAAGCCCGCGCGAACGGCAGGAAGTGCACCGCGAACACCGCGGTCACCCCCACCGGGATCCACTGCGGCACCCCGGCCCGGCCGGCCAGCGACACCACGGCCACGATGCCGACCACCTGGGCGACGTTGACCGCCCCGTACAGCCGGTTGTTGGCCACCATGAGCGCCTGGGCACCCTCGCTGCCGAGGCGGCGCCGCGCCAGGAGGAGGAAGCCGGCCCCGAGCGCGACGCCGGCCAGGACCCAGACCCAGCCGAGGGAGCCGGACGTCCCGCCCGTCACCGCCCCCGCGGCGACGCCCCACCAGACGGCACCGGCAACCGCGAGGATGCTCCCCGCCGGCCGCAGGCCCGCCGGTCCCTGCCCGACCGGTCCTGCAGCCCCGTCCACGTGCTCCCCCGGGCCGGGCATCAGCGGAGCAGCTCCGGGGTCACCCACTCCTCGCCCAGCACGTGGTGGGCGAGGAACGCGAACACGGTCCGGTACCAGAGCGACGAGTGGTTCGGCGTGAGGACCCAGTGGTTCTCGTCGGGGAAGTACAGGAACTTGTGGGGCAGGGTGCCGTCCTCGGCGGTGTCCTTGCTCGCTAGCTCCCACCACAGCCGCAGCGCCTCGCCGATCGGCACCCGGTAGTCCTTGTCGCCGTGGATGACCAGGGTCGGGGTCACCCAGTGCTCGACGGAGCGGTGCGGCGAGTGCGTCTGGGTCATCTCCGGGCTCATCTCGCGGCTCCAGTAGTGGGCCGAGTCCGTCGTGGGGGCGAACTGGTCCAGCGCCCACAGCGACGCGTGCGTGACGATCGCCCGGAACCGGTCCGTGTGCCCGCCTACCCAGTTGGCCATGTAGCCGCCGAAGCTGCCGCCCATGGCCGCCGTCCGGGTCTCGTCGACGTCGTCCCGCGCCACCGTGACGTCGGTGACGGCGAGCAGGTCGGTGTACGGCGCGTCGCCCCAGCGGCCCCAGCCGCGCTGGACGAAGGCCTTCCCGTACCCGGTGGACAGGGCCGGGTCCGGCAGCAGCACCGCGTACCCGCGCGACACGGCCAGCCACGGGTTCCAGCGCCAGCTCCACGCGTTCCACGACCCCAGCGGGCCGCCGTGGATCCACAGCAGCAGCGGTGCCGGCGCGTCGGCGGAGGCGTCGTCGGGCAGGCACAGCCACGCCCGCAGCGGGGTGCCGTCCTCGGCGGTCGCCGTCACCTCCTCGACCCGGCCGGGCACGACGGGCTCCGGGACGGGGCCGCGCAGCACCGTCGGGTGCTGGTGGGGGGTCCGGCTGTCGACCCGGACGGGTGCCGGAGGCGCGGCGACCGTCGAGCGCAGCGCGTACACGTGCTCGCCGTCGGGGCTCACGCAGACGTCGGAGTAGGCGGCGTCGTCACCGGTGAGCTGCGTGACCTCGCCCGTGGCCACCTCGACGCGGAACACCGGGGCGCGGCCGTCGGAGTCGGCGGTGACCAGCAGCGCTGAGCCGTCCGGGGTCCAGGTGGGCCGCCCGGACCAGCGGTCCCAGCCGGGCGCGACGAGCCGCACCTCGACGGGGGCGTCGCCGTCCTCGCCCGGGCGTCCCAGCGGGGCGACCCCGAGCCGGTAGGCGCCCGGGTCGTCCGGCGTCGAGCGGTCGTAGACCTGGAGGGCGACCTGGGTCCCGTCCGGAGAGACCCGCGGCTCCTCGTACTCGTGCTCGTCGTGGGACAGCAGGGTGCGCCGGGCGCCGGTGGCCAGGTCGACGGAGACCAGCGCGGCCCGGGCGCTGGCCCGCCCCTCGACGACCTCCCAGGTGGCGACCGCGGTGCGGCCGTCGGCGGTGACGTCGAGCACGGTGTGGTGCAGGGCGTGGCCGGTGTGCCCGGTCACCTGCTGCAGCTCCAGGTCGGCGTCCGCGGCGGCGTCCCCGTCGGCGTCGAGCCGGCCGGTGAGCAGGCGGGGGCCGCCGGGCCCGAGGTCGTGGTCCCAGTACCGGACCGGGTACTGCTCGTGGAGGATCGCCGTGACCTTGGCGTCCGAGCGGGCCTTGCGGCGCTCGGCGTCGGACTCCCCGTCCTCGCCGGAGCCGGGCAGGGTGTCGCTGAGGACGACGACGTCGCCGGACCCCCGGGCGACGACGAGCCCGCTGAGGCCGCCGGGCCGGCTGGCGACCACGCGGGCCTCGCCGCCGCCGGGGGGCAGCGCCCACAGCGCACCGCGGGAGGCGTCGTCGCCGTCGGGGACGTCGGGGTCCGGGCGGGTGGAGGTGAACAGCAGCGTGCCGTCCGGGGTGAACGCGCCCAGCTGCTCGCCCTTGGCGGAGCGGGTGAGCCGCCGCGCGGGGCGGGACCCCTGCGGGTCCACCTCCCACAGCGCGGTGACGAAGCGGTTGGCCTCGGGGTTGAGCGTCTGCAGGCTGGTGACGAGCCGGGTGCCGTCGACCGACAGCAGCAGGCCGCCCGCACGGGGCAGCGCCTGGAACGCGTCGAGGTCGGCGAAGGGGCTCGTCGGCTGGTCCGGGGTCGTCGCGGTGGACGTGCTGTCGTCGCTCACACCTCGATACAAGCACAGGCCCCGGACACGGTCGCCATGCCGGACGCCCGCAGGTGGCCCTGCCGCCCCGGCCCCGGTCCCGTCATGCTCTGCGCGTGAGCATCCCCGACCCGAGGCCGCCGGCGCGGCCCCGCCGGGTCCACCCCGCGTGGGGCGTGGCCGGCGTGACGTTCCTCGCCCTGGTCGGCGCCGCGGCGTTCCGGGCGGTCCCGGGCGTCCTCGTCGACCCGCTCCGGGCGGAGTACGGCTGGTCGGTGACGACCATCTCGGCCGCCGTCGCGGTCAACATGGCCCTGTACGGGCTGACCGCGCCGTTCGCGGCCGCGCTCATGGAGCGCTTCGGGATCCGTCGCGTCGTGGTCTGCGCGCTGCTGCTCACCGCGCTGGGCAGCGGCCTCACGGTCTTCATGACCGCTGCCTGGCAGTTGGTGCTGCTCTGGGGCGTGCTCGTCGGCCTGGGCACCGGCTCGATGGCGCTGTCGCTGGTGGCCACGGTCACCGGCCGGTGGTTCGTCGCCCGCCGCGGCCTGGTGTCGGGCGTCCTCACCGCGGGCGGCGCCACCGGCCAGCTCGTGTTCCTGCCCCTGGTGGCGTGGGCGGCGGAGGGCTGGGGCTGGCGGGCGGCCTCCCTCGGGACGACCGCGGCGGCCCTCGCCGTGGTCCCGCTGGTCCTGCTGCTCCTGCGCGACAGGCCCCGCGACGTCGGCGAGGTGCCCTACGGCGGCACGGCGGCGGACGACCCGGAGCCCCGGCGGGCGGGCGCGGCCGCGGCGGCGCTGCAGGGGCTGGCGGCCGCGGTGCGCTCGCGGCCGTTCTGGCTGCTCGCGGGCGGGTTCTTCATCTGCGGGATGTCGACCAACGGGCTCGTGCAGCCCCACTTCGTCCCGGCCGCGCACGACCACGGCATGCCGGTGACGACGGCGGCGGGCCTGCTCGCGGTGGTCGGCGTCTTCGACATCGTCGGGACGGTGCTGTCGGGCTGGCTCACCGACCGGGTCGACCCGCGCCTGCTCCTGCTCGCCTACTACTCGCTGCGCGGGATGTCGCTGTTCCTGCTGCCCCCGCTGTTCGGGCCGGAGGTCCGGCTGAGCATGGTGGCGTTCATCGTGTTCTACGGCCTGGACTGGGTGGCCACGGTGCCGCCCACGCTCGCGCTGGTCCGGGAGCACTTCGGGGCGCGGACCCCGGTGGTGTTCGGCTGGGTCTTCGCCTCCCACCAGCTCGGCTCGGCGACCGCCGCGTTCGGCGGCGGCGTCGTCCGCGACCTCACCGGCTCCTACGACCTGGCGTGGACCCTCGCGGGCGCGCTGTGCGTGCTGGCGGCCGGCCTGTCGGTAGCGGTCCGGCGGCCGGCGCTCACTCCGGCTCCGGCGCCAGCGACGACGCCGAGCGCCGCTGGAACGTGACGGCGTCCCGGCCGATGCCGGCCAGCGTCACCTCGTCGACGGCCACGAGCGAGCCGTCGGAGGGGTCGAGGTGGAGGATCGACATGGCCAGCGGCAGCGCGCCGTCGCCGCCGTCGAAGGTCCGCAGGCCCGCGCCGCCGGAGGAGCCGAGCGTGAGCTCGAGGGTGCCGTCGACACGGCGCTCCCGCCGCTCGTGGACGTGGCCGTCCAGGACCAGGGGCACCTGACCGAACAGCGGCTCCGCCATCGGCCGCTCGTGGACGAGGACGACGTGCGGCCTGCGGCCCTGCTGGTCCAGCGCGGTCGCCAGCCGGCGGCCGGCGGCGCGCAGCTCGAGCCGGCCGACCTCCGACGGCTCTGCCACCCGCTTGACGGGGGTGTACCGGGGGTCGCCGACACCGGCCCAGCGCACGCCCGCCACCTCGACGACGTCGCCGCCGTCGAGCACCGTGACGTTCGACAGGCCGGACAGGTAGTTCTGCGTGGTCGCCGAGTCGTGGTTGCCGCGCACCCACAGGTAGGGCACGCCGAGGTCCTCGATCCGGTCCAGGACGACGTTCTCGGCGGCGCTGCCGAGGTCGGTGGAGTCACCGGTGTCGACGACGGCCTGGATCCCGAACTGGTCGATGAGCTCGCGCATGACGCCGTAGGCGGCGGGGTTGTTGTGCACGTCCGAGACCCACAGCACGGCCGTCGTGTCCGGTCCGGGGACGTCGGGCAGCGACCCCAGCGCGCCGTAGAGCTGGGCGACGTTGCCGGTGAGCTCCGCCAGCCGGGCGGAGTAGGCGTCCACGGCGGTGGCCGCGCCCCGGACCCCGCCGACCAGCGCGGGGGCCTGGGCGAGCAGGCCCTCGTACTGCGGCTCCTCCAGCGCCTCGGAGCTGAAGGTCGCGGCGGCCACGCCCGCGGACAGCACGAGCGCGCCGGCCGCGGCCCCGGTGCCGAGCAGGACGGCCCGCCGGTCGCGGAACACCAGCGCGCTCACCAGGGCCGCGGCGGGCAGCACGACGAGGACGCTGCGCCCGGCGAGGCCGAGCACCCCGCTGCGGACGTCGGCGGACATGGTCTCGACCGTCGGCAGCGGACGGCCGCGGCGGATCATCGCGGTGACGGCCTCGACGTCGACGTTGCGGACGTCGGCGCGCAGCTGCAGCGGTCCGGCGTGGGTGCCCATGGTGAGCCGGCCGACGGGGGGCACGTCGACCGCGGTGCCGCCCTCGAACGACAGCCCGAGCGACAGCCGCGCCTCCACCGGGCCCACGTCGGCGCGCACGCCGACGAGGGTGACCAGCGCGGCCGCACCGGCGGCGACGGAGACCACGACGACCGCGAGCAGGCGCAGCGGGCGGTACCGGTCGAGCACCGGCGGCACGTCGCGGGCGTGCCGGTGCCGGTCGAAGGACAGCGCGTGCGGGCTCATCGCCGGCTCCTCGTCGTGGGTGCCTGCCGGTCGGCGTCCTGCCGGGCGAGGGCGGCGAACATCTCGTTGTGCGCGGCCAGGTCGGCCTCGCCGTCCCGGTCGGCGCGGCGGTCGCGGCGGCGGGCCTCGCGGGAGTCGTCGGTCACCCACCGCACGGCCACGAGCACCGCCAGGACGATGGTCGGCACCTCGCCGACGGCCCAGGCCAGGGCGGCGCCGTAGCGCTGGTCGGCCAGCGGGTCCTCGCCCCAGCCGCGGCCGGCCGCGACCGTCTCGAACCAGAACGGCTCGAGCAGCGTCGTGGACCCCATGAGCGTGACGGCGAAGAAGGCGTGGAACGCCATGGTCGCCAGCAGGATGATGAGGCGCAGCGGGTACGGCGTGGGCCGCACGCCGGGGTCGGTGCCGACCAGGGACCAGACGAACAGGTACCCGCTGAGCAGGAAGTGCACGAACATCGCCTCGTGCCCGTAGTGGGTGCTCAGCGCCAGCCCGAACAGGGGCGAGTAGTAGAAGACCATGAGGCTGCCGGTGAAGATGCCGGCCGCGACCACCGGGTGGGTGAGGGTCCGCGACACCGGCGTGTGCAGCCCCCACAGCAGCCACTCCCGCGGCCCGCGCGAGCCGTCGCGCCGCGGCGTGATCGTCCGCAGCGCCAGGGTGACCGGCGCGGCCGGCACGAGCAGCAGCGGCGCCACCATGCTCATGCTCATGTGCTGGAGCATGTGGGTGCTGAACAGCACGCGGCCGTAGGTGGCCAGGCCGGAGCTGGTGACCGCGAGGACGACGGCCAGGCCGGTGAGCCACAGCAGCGTGCGCCACAGCGGCCAGCGGTCGCCGCGGCGGTGCAGCCGACGGACGCCGAGCAGGTAGGCCACCGCGAGCCCGGCGGTGACGAGCACCCACAGCAGGTCCGGCCGCCAGAGCGTCACCAGCCGGCCGAGGGTCTGCTCGGGGGGCATCGAGGCGCCGACGAGCACCTCGGCGCTCGACCAGGCCGGGGGCGGCTCGCTGTCCGACACCGGGGGCGTGGTGCCGCTCAGCGCCACCGAGACGCCGGTCGTGGTGGCCATGACGAGCAGCTCGACCACGACCAGGCGCCAGAACGCGCGGGGCCGCTCGGCGCCCAGCGCGGGGAGCAGGGCGCGGCGGTGCCACCAGCCGGCGGCCACGAGCACCGCGACCAGGGCGACCTTGGCCACGAGCAGCAGCCCGTAGCGCGAGCCGAGGTCCGCCGGCCCGGACAGCCGGGTGCTGGCGTTCATCACGCCGGAGAAGGAGACCAGCACGACCGAGGCGAGCGCGAGCCCCGAGAAGCGCGCGACGACGCCCTGCAGCTGCGGACCGCGGAGGACGGGCCGCAGCAGGACGAGCGTGAGCAGCCCGCCGACCCACACCGCCGTGCCCACCAGGTGCAGGCCCATGGCGGTGACCGCGGTCTCGTGGCCCTCGGCGCTGCCGGAGTGCCCGGTCAGGCCGATGGGCAGCAGCGCGGCCAGCGCGAGCGCCGTGGCCAGGGCGGTGCTGCGGGGGCCGGTCGCCGCGGCGGCCACGGTGGTCGCGGCCGCAGCGAGCAGGACGGTGACCAGCAGCGACTGCCCCAGGGAGAAGCCGGTGAGGAAGCCGGCCAGCTGGTCGCCGAAGGCCGGGGCGGTCGGCGGGGTGCCGGACACCGAGGCGTAGGTGAGGACGAGCACGCCGACCGCGGCCAGCGTCCAGACCGCCCCGGCGCCGGTGGCGACCTGCGTGGCGCGCGCCGCGGCCGGCGAGCCCACCGGCAGGACGAGCACGGCCATGACGAGGGCGCCGACCGTCAGGGCGAGCGCGAGGTGGTGGACGCCCTCGACCGCGGGCAGGCCCCAGCGGGTGAGCGTCCCGGGGTCGGCGAGCAGCGTCACGGTGCGGGGCGCCAGCACGGCGGCCACGAGCGCCGCCAGGGCGGCGAGGACACCGAGACCGGCGACGAGGGGCGTGACCGGGGTGCGGTGCTGGGTCCCGGCGGGGCTGTCGGACGCGGGGGACGCGCCGCGCACGCCTGCCGCGGGGGGCGCTGCGGGCAGGGCGGGGCCGTCGGCCGCGGGGAAGTCGGAGGC
>NZ_JBBEOI010000061.1 GCF_037860755.1 Aquipuribacter hungaricus
CGGGGACCACGGGCACGGCGGGGACGACGCCCGGCCAGGACGACGCCCCCGTGGGCGACGGTGCGCCGGACGGGACGGGTGCCCCGACGGGGGACACCGGCGTGCAGACCGCCGTCGGCGGCGCCACCGCGACGGGCGTGCGCCGCACCCTGCGCCTGCCGGTGCGCCGGGCGGTCGAGACCCGGCGCGGCCTGCTCACCCTGGCCGGGCTGCTCGTCGTCGCCCTCGTCGTCGGCGCCCTGTCGCTGTCGCGCCCGGACCCGGGGGCGCTCGCCGCCGCCGGCACCGGTCCCGACGTCGTCGTGCCGCGCACCACCGGGCTCACCGTCGAGGAGGCCCGGCGCCGCCTGGAGGAGGTCGGCCTGTCGGTCGGGGACTCCACGACCCTGCCCAGCGTCGAGGTCCCCCGGGGCGCGGTGCTGGGCACCGACCCCGCCGCCGGCACCGACGCCCCGGGCGGCACCGCCGTCGACCTCGTCATCTCCTCCGGCCCGGACAGCACCGCCGTGCCCGACCTCGTGGGGGAGGACTCCGCCGCGGCGCGCGACCGGCTCCGCGAGGCCGGCCTCACCCTCGGCGACGTGCTCGAGGTCCCGTCGACCTCGCCGCGCGGCACCGTCATCGAGTCCGACCCCGGGTTCGGCGAGGTGCTGGCCGAGGGCACGGTGGTCGACCTCGTCGTCGCCGACGGCACCAACCTCGTCCCGCCGGTGGTCGGGCTCGCCCAGGGCGAGGCGGTCGCGCAGGTCACCGGCGCCGGGTTCGAGGTCCAGGTGCAGGAGCGGCAGTCCGACGAGCAGGGCGGCCTCGTGCTCGAGGTGGCGCCCGAGGCCTCGACGGCGCAGCGGCTCGGCTCGACCGTCACGCTCACGGTCTCCGCGTCGGCCGACTCCGCCCCGGTGCGCATCACCCAGACCGCGTTCTCCACGACGACCGAGCGCCCGGCGCGCGAGACGGCCACGTCGACGGCCACCTCCACCGAGCGCTCCACGGCGACGGCCACCGCCACGACGACCGAGCGCAGCACGGCGACCACGACGAGCACGGCCACGGTGACGAGCACCGCGACGGTCACCGCGACGACGACGGTCACCGAGCCGGCCCCGCCGCCGCCCCCGCCGCCCGCGGACGACCTGCTCGTCCCCTGACCGGGGTCCGCGCCCTGGCGCGCCCGGGCGGGCGCCGCCCGTCGGGTCGCTAGTCTCGTCAGGGCCGGTGCCGCGCCAGCGTGCGCACCCGCCGTGCCCGCCGAGACCCAGCCAGAGCCCCCCCACCGAAGGAGCGCCCCTCGTGGCCACCATCGAAGCCATCGGAGCACGCGAGATCCTCGACTCCCGCGGCAACCCCACCGTCGAGGTCGAGGTCGAGCTCGACGACGGCACCCTGGAGCGTGCGGCGGTGCCCTCGGGCGCCAGCACCGGCGCCTTCGAGGCCGCCGAGCGCCGTGACGGCGACACGAGCCGCTACCTGGGCAAGGGCGTCCGCAACGCGGTCGACGCCGTGCTCGACGAGATCGGCCCGGAGCTCGTCGGCTACGACGCGGACGAGCAGCGCCTCGTCGACCAGGCGATGATCGACCTGGACGGCTCGCCGAACAAGGCCACCCTGGGCGCCAACGCGATCCTCGGCGTCTCGCTCGCCGTGGCCAAGGCCGCCGCCAGCTCCGCGGGCCTGCCGTTGTTCCGCTACGTCGGCGGCCCCAACGCCCACGTGCTGCCGGTCCCGATGATGAACATCCTCAACGGCGGCGCCCACGCGGACTCCGGCGTCGACATCCAGGAGTTCATGGTCGCCCCGATCTCGGCGCCGTCCTTCGCCGAGGCGCTGCGGATGGGCGCGGAGACCTACCACGCCCTCAAGTCGGTCCTCAAGAAGAAGGGCCTGTCGACCGGCCTGGGCGACGAGGGCGGGTTCGCCCCCAGCGTCGGCAGCAGCCGCGAGGCGCTCGACCTCATCGCCGAGGCCGTCTCGGCCGCCGGCTTCACCCTCGGCACCGACTTCGGCCTCGCGCTCGACGTCGCCGCCAGCGAGCTGCACTCCGACGGCTCGTACCGCTTCGAGGGCGAGCAGCGCACGTCGGCGCAGATGGTCGACTTCTACGCCGACCTCGTCACGTCCTACCCGATGGTCTCCATCGAGGACCCGCTGGACGAGGAGGACTGGGAGGGCTGGGCCTCGCTCGTCGAGCGCGTCGGCGACCAGGTGCAGATCGTCGGGGACGACCTGTTCGTCACCAACCCGACCCGGCTTCAGCGCGGCATCGACTCCAGGGCGGCCAACGCCCTGCTCGTCAAGGTCAACCAGATCGGCACCCTGACCGAGACGCTCGACGCCGTCGACCTCGCCCACCGCAACGGCTTCCGCTCCATGATGAGCCACCGCTCCGGCGAGACCGAGGACACGACGATCGCCGACCTCGCGGTGGCCACCAACTGCGGCCAGATCAAGACCGGTGCCCCGGCCCGCAGCGACCGCGTCGCCAAGTACAACCAGCTCCTGCGCATCGAGGAGCTGCTCGACGACGCCGCGGTGTACGCCGGCGCCGGCGCCTTCCCGCGCTACACCCAGGGCTGAGCGGGCCGGGGGCGCACCGGTGGCGAGGACGGGCACGACCGCGGCGGGCGGGGAGGGGGACCGGGACACCGGTCCCCGCTCCCGGCGCGTCCTGGTCCTGCTCGCCCTCGCCGTCGTGTGCGCCCTCGTCCTGGCCCCGCCGCTGCGGCTGTACCTGCAGCAGCAGCAGGACATCGGCGAGCTGCGCAGCGAGATCGCCCAGCGCGAGGCCGACGTCGCCGCGCTGCGCACCGAGGTCGGCCTCTGGCAGGAGGACACCTACGTCGCCGCCCAGGCCCGTGACCGGCTGAACTTCGTCATGCCCGGCGAGACGGGGTTCGTCGTGCCCGACCCGGAGCCCGTCCCCGGGGCCAGCGAGGCCGCGACGCCCGGCGCGCTCGGCGACGTCCGCCCCGACGCCCCGCCCGAGGGCACCTGGTACGACCGGCTCTGGTCCAGCGTCGAGGCCGTCGGCACGGGTACCGCGGACCCGGTCCTGGACGCGCCCGTCGTCGGCGGCGCCGGTGGCTGAGCCGCCCGCCCAGCACGGCGTGGAGCAGAGAGACCTGGACGCGGTGACCGCCCAGCTCGGGCGCCAGGTCCGGGGCGTCGTCGAGGTCGCCCACCGCTGCTCGTGCGGCGACCCCGACGTGGTGCGGACCCTGCCCCGGCTGCCCGACGGCACCCCGTTCCCCACGTCGTACTACCTGACCTGCCCGCGGGCCGCCTCGGCGGTCGGCACGCTGGAGTCCTCGGGCCTCATGCGCGAGATGTCCGAGCGGCTGGAGCAGGACGAGGACCTCGCCGCCGCCTACCGGGCCGCGCACGAGCACTACCTGGCCCGTCGCGCCGAGCTGGGCGAGGTGCCGGAGATCGCCGGCACGAGCGCCGGCGGGATGCCCGTGCGCGTCAAGTGCCTGCACGTCCTCGTCGCGCACGCCCTGGCCGCCGGTCCCGGCGTCAACCCGCTCGGCGACGAGACCCTGGGGTTGCTGGACGACTGGGGCGCCGCCGGCTCCTGCACCGCCGCCCCCTAGCGTCCCGTCACGACGGCACCCTGCGCCGGTCTAGCCGACGCCACGTGCCGTCGTGGCGGTGGGGTTCCGACGCAGGGTGCCGTTGCGACGCAGCCCGGGCGCGACGGGACCCGGGCGGGGACGGCGCGCCTGGCCTACCGCAGCCCGAGCGAGCGCAGCGCCGACCGGGCGCCGTGGACCCCGCTCATCCCGTGCACGCCCGGCCCCGGCGGGGTGGCCGACGAGCAGAGGAACACCCCCGGCAGCGGGGTCGAGTACGGGTCCCAGCGCGGGACCGGGCGGGCCAGCGTCTGACGCACCGTCGCCTCGCCCACCGCCACGTCGCCGCCCACGTGGATCGGGTTGTCGATCGACAGCCGCGCGGCCGTCCGCACGCTGCTGGCGACCACCGTGCCCGCGAACCCCGGGGCGTAGCGCTCGATGCGCCGGGTGATGGTCGCGGTCATGTCCCGGTCGGAGCCGGACGGGACGTGGCAGTACGACCACACCGGGTGCAGCCCGGCGGGCGCCCGCGACGGGTCGACGACCGAGGGCTGCACGAGCAGCGTGAACGGCTCGTCGGCGTGGCGGCCCGCGGCGACCTCGCGCTCGGCGGCGTCGACCTCGGCCCCGGGCCCGCCGAGGTGGACGGTGCCGGCACGGCGGGCGCGGGGGTCCGCCCACGGGACCGGCTCGCTGGTGACGAAGTGGACCGTGGTCGCGCCCGAGCCGTAGCGGTACCGGGCCAGCGCCCTGCGGTAGGACGCGGGCAGCCGGTCCCCGGCGAGCTGGTCGAGCTGGCGGGGCGACAGGTCGAGCAGGACGACCCGGGCGCTCGGCAGCTCGCGCAGGTCGCCCACCCACCGCCCGGTGCGGAGCGTGGCGCCTCTCGCCCGCAGGTCGGCGACCACGGCGTCGGCGATCCGCTGGCTGCCGCCCTCGACGACGGGCCAGCCGACCGCGTGCGCGAGGGTGTTGAGCAGCAGGCCGGCGCCGGCGGGACCGAGCCGGTCCAGGGGCTGCACGGCGTGCGCGGCGCTGCCCGCGAGCAGGGCACCGGCGGCCGGCCCGCGGAACTGCCGGGCAAGGGCGGGCACCCGCCGGAGCACCCGGGTGCCGAAGCGGGCGAGCGTGAGCAGGTCCGCCGGAGAGGTGGGCACCGCGCGCAGCGACGAGGTGAGCATGCCGCCCACGGCGTCGACCCCGTCGACGAGCGGACCCATGAGCCGGCGGTAGCGGGCGCCGTCACCTGCGGCCAGGTCCTCCAGGTCGTCGGCGGTGTCGGCGACCGAGCGCTGGAGCAGGGCGAACCGTCCGCCGTCCATGGCGTGGGCCAGGGGCACCTCCGGCTGCAGCAGCCGGACGCCGTGCGCGGCCAGGTCGAAGCCCTGACCGTCGGGCCCCCCGCCCGGGGCGAAGAACGGCGCGGACGCCGCGAGGGGGTGCGCGGCCGAGCACACGTCGTGCACGACGCCGGGGAGCGTGAGCTCCGCGCTGCGGGTCCCGCCGCCGAAGGTGTCCGCGCCCTCGAGCAGCTCGACGTCCAGGCCGGCGGCGGCCAGCGTCCAGGCGGCGGCCAGCCCGTTGGGCCCCGACCCGACGACGACCGCGTCACGCTCCACCGCCCCAGCGTCGCACCCGTGCCGGGTACCGGGCGGGCCGGGGCCACGACAGGATGGCGCCCATGCCTCGCGCCGCCGCCGTCGACTGCGGCACCAACTCCGTCCGCCTGCTCGTCACCGACCTGGACCCCGCGACCGGGGCCCAGGTGGACCTCGACCGCCAGATGCGCGTCGTCCGGCTCGGGGAGGGGGTCGACGCCACCGGGCGGCTGTCCGACGCCGCCCTGGCCCGCACCTTCGCCGCCGTCGAGGACTACGCCCGGACGGTGGCCGACCTGGGCGCGGAGCGGGTGCGGTTCGTCGCCACGAGCGCCAGCCGCGACGCCGAGAACGCCGCGGACTTCGTCGCGGGGGTGCGCGAGCGGCTCGGCGTGGAGCCCGAGGTCGTCGCGGGCGGCGAGGAGGCGGAGCTGTCGTTCCTCGGCGCCACCCGCGAGCTCGCCGGCGTCGTGCCCGGGCCGTACTGCGTCGTCGACATCGGCGGCGGCTCGACGGAGGTCGTCGTGGGCGACGTCGTCGACGGGGTGCCCACGGTGACGGCGTCCCGCTCCGTCGACGTCGGCTGCGTCCGGATGACCGAGCGGCACCTGCTCGCCGACCCGCCCACCGAGGCGCAGGTCGAGGCCGCCCGGGCCGCCGTCGAGGCCGCGCTGGACGAGGTGGAGCGCACGGTCGACCTCACCTCGGTGCGCACCCTCGTCGGTCTGGCCGGGTCGGTGACGACCGTCGCGGGGGAGGCGCTCGGGCTCGAGGCGTACGACAGCGCGCGCATCCACGGCAGCGTCCACACCGTCGAGGACCTGCTCGAGGCTGGCGAGCGGCTGCTCCGGGCGACCCGCGGGGAGCGCGCCGGCCGCGGGTTCATGCACCCCGGCCGGGTCGACGTCATCGGCGCGGGCGCGCTGGTCTGGCAGTGCGTGCTCCGGCGGGTCCGGCTGCGCGCGGGCGTGCAGGAGGCCCGGGTGTCCGAGCACGACATCCTCGACGGCATCGCGTGGAGCGCGGTCCGCTGAGCACCGGCACCGGTCCCTCCGCCGATCCGGGCGCTGGTGCGTCGGTCGGTCCGTCCGCCGGCAGCAACATCGGTCCGTCCGCCGGCACCACCACCGGTCAGCCCGCCGTCCCGGTCGCGGGCGCCCTCGCCGAGCTCGCCGAGCAGGTGTCCGGCTGCCGCGCCTGCCCGCGGCTGGTCGCCTGGCGCGAGGAGGTCGCCCGCACCCGCCGCGCGTCCTACGCGACCCAGGAGTACTGGGGCCGCCCGGTGCCCGGCTTCGGCGACCCGGAGGCCGAGCTCCTCGTGCTCGGGCTCGCGCCCGCCGCGCACGGGGCGAACCGGACCGGGCGGGTCTTCACCGGCGACCGGTCGGGCGACTTCCTGTTCGCCGCGATGCACCGGGTGGGCCTGGCCAACCAGGCGCACAGCGAGTCCGTCGACGACGGCCTGCGCCTGCACCGGACCTGGGTGAGCGCGTCGGTCCGCTGCGCCCCGCCCGCCAACCGTCCGACGCCGCAGGAGCGCGACACCTGCGCGCCGTGGCTGGACCGCGAGATCGACCTGCTCGCGCCCCTGCTGCGCAGCGTCGTCGTGCTCGGCGGCTTCGGCTGGGGTGTGGGGATGACGGCGCTGGCCCGGGCGGGCTGGGTCGTGCCCGCCCCCAAGCCGGTCTTCGGTCACGGCGCCGAGGTGGTGCTGCAGCCGCGGGGCCCCTCGCGCCGGCCGCTGCGCGTGCTGGGCAGCTACCACGTGAGCCAGCAGAACACCTTCACCGGCCGGCTCACCCCGGCCATGCTCGACGACGTCCTTCGGCGGGCCGTGGAGGACTGAGCGCGGGCCCCCTACCGTGACCCTGCGCGGGTCCCACCGCCCGCCCGGCCCCCGTAGCCCAACAGGCAGAGGCAGGCGCCTTAAAAGCGCACCAGTACGGGTTCGATCCCCGTCGGGGGCACGCGCGGGCGGGTGAGGGCGGGGCGTCGGCGGGTAGGCCCTTCCCGGCCCCGATAGCCTCTGACCTGGGGAACGCCCGGGCTGACCTGGGCGTTGTACCCGACGACAGGGGCCCCACGGGCCCGGTGGAGGAGAAGGAGACCATGCGCAGCAGCAACCCCGCCTTCGCGCGGAACGAGGCGTTCGCCCGGACCGGGCGTGCAGGCTTCGACATCACGACGCCGTCGGCCGACCAGCTGGACCAGCAGTACGGCCTGCCGTCGCCGGTCCGCGACCGCGCCATGACCCTCGAGGACGTCGTCACCCGGACGGGGATCCTCTTCGCCGTCCTGCTGGCGACCGCGGTCCCGCTGTTCTTCGGCATGACGACCGGCGCCCTGGCGTTCGGCACCGGCCTGCTGCTCACGTTCGCGGGCGCGATCGTCGGCCTGGTCCTGGCCCTGGTGGTCTCGTTCTCCAAGAGCGTCAAGCCCGGCCTCATGCTCGCCTACGCGGCCTTCGAGGGCCTGTTCGTCGGTGGCATCAGCGCGTTCTACACGCTCAACTGGGGCAACGGCCTGGTCCCCCAGGCGGTCCTCGGCACCCTGGTCGCCTTCGGCGCCATGCTCGTCGCGTACCGCACCGGCGTCCTGCGGGCCACCGCCCGGTTCCGCAAGATCCTCATGATCGCCGCGATCGGCTACCTGGCGATCGGGCTCATCAACCTCGTCGCGGTCCTCGTCTTCGGCACCGGCTCGGCGTTCTTCGACACCGGCCTGCTCGGCGTCGGGCTCTCCCTGGTCGGCGTGACCCTGGCCTCGCTGTTCCTGGTCCTGGACTTCGACTTCATCGAGCAGGGCATCCGCAACCGGCTGCCCCAGCAGTTCGCCTGGTCCGCCGCCTTCGGCCTCATGGTCACGCTGGTCTGGCTGTACCTGGAGATCCTGCGCCTGCTCGCCGTCCTGCGCGGCAACAACTGACCTGACGGCCTGACCGCCGCTCACAGCACCACAGCGAAGAGACACCGACGACCCGTGCTGCCCACCCCGCGCTCGACCTCCGAGGAGGTCGAGCAGGAGGCGGCACGGGTCGTCTCGCGTCTGGGCACCCTGTCGCCGACCAAGGTCCCCGCCAGCGTGGCTGCCGCCTCCGCCCAGCGCCTGGCCGACCTGGCCCGCGCCGCCGAGGGGCTGCCCCCGCTGCCCGTGCCCGACCTGCGTCCTCACGGCTGGGCGTCGCTGGTCCGGGTCCTCGTGGCCGACCTGCTCGCCGTCGGCGCCACCGAGGCGCAGCTGGCCGCCGCCCGCGACGAGCTCACCGCCCTGCGTCGCGCGCTGCCCTGATGTGCCCGCGCGCGGTCGATGATGACTGCGCGGACGTCGTCGCCGTCGTCCGGCCGGGCCTGCGCATCGATGATGACTTCGTGGACGTCCTCACCACCGCCGGCCGGGCCGGCGCTGTCGATGATGACTGCGCGGGTGGCTCCGCGCGCCGCAGCCGTCAGCTGAGGCGCTCGTAGACGACGGCCATCCCCTGGCCGCCGCCCACGCACATGGTCTCCAGGCCGTACTGGCCGTCGCGGACCCGCAGCGCGTTGAGCAGGGTCGTCGTGATCCGCGCGCCGGTCGCCCCGAACGGGTGGCCGTAGGCGATCGCGCCGCCGTGGACGTTGAGCCTGTCGTGGTCGATGCCCAGGTCGTCGGCGCTGGCCAGGACCTGCGAGGCGAAGGCCTCGTTGATCTCGACCAGGTCCATGTCGTCCATGGTCATGCCGGCCCGCGCGAGCGCCTGGCGCGACGCCTCGACCGGCCCGAGCCCCATGATCTCCGGGCTCAGCGCCGAGACGCCCGTGGACACCACGCGGGCCAGCGGGGTGAGCCCGTGCGCGGTGGCGAAGTCCGACGACACGACGACCAGCGCGGCGGCCCCGTCGTTGAGGGGGCAGCAGTTGCCCGCGGTCACGGTGCCGCCGTCGCGGAACACCGGCGCCAGCGTCTGCACCTTCTCCAGGGTGACGCCCGCGCGGGGCCCGTCGTCCCGCGTGACGACCGTGCCGGACGGCGTGGTGACGGGGGTGATCTCGGCGTCGACGAGCCCGGCGGCGATCGCGGCCTCGGCGCGGTTCTGCGAGGTCACGGCCCACTCGTCCTGCCGCTGGCGGGACACGCCCCGGCTCGTGGCGACGTTCTCGGCGGTCTGCCCCATGGCGATGTACATGTCCGGGAGCTCGCCGGTGTCCCGGGGGTCGTGCCACGGGCTGCCGAGCCGGGCGGTCTCGCTCGTCCGGCGCCGGGCGCCCTCGAACGTCTCGTTCATCGCGCTCTCGCCGAACAGGTCGGAGCCGCTGACGTTCCGGTAGCGCGAGACGCACTCCACCCCGGCGGACACGAAGGCGTGCCCCTCGCCGGCGCGGATGGCGTGGAAGGCCATCCGCGTGGTCTGCACGCTGGAGGCGCAGAACCGGTTGACCGTGGTCCCCGGCAGGCCGTCGTGGCCGAGCAGGACCGCGACGACGCGGGCGAGGTTGGTGCCCTGCTCGTGGCTGGGCTCGGCGCAGCCCAGCATGAGGTCGTCGAGGTCGCCCGCGTCCAGCCCGGGCACCTGCGCGAGGGCGGCGGCGACGACGGTCGCGGCCAGGTCGTCGGGGCGGACGTCGGTGAGCGAGCCCTTCCCGGCGCGGCCGATCGGCGAGCGGGTGGCGGCAACGACGACGGCGTCGGTCATGCGGGCGACCCTAACGCCGCGCGCACCCCGCCCCCGTGGTGGACCCCAGGAGGTCGAGGACGACCGGCACGACGTGCGCCATGGTGCGGCGGTAGCCGTCGGTCGACGGGTGGAACCGGTCCTCGCTGAACAGGAGGGCGCCCTCGGCGTGGAAGTCCGCGGCGGTGAGGCCGCGCAGGTCGACGGGGTGGCCGCCCGCGGCGAGGGTCGCGGCGGTCTGGGCGACGGCGAGCAGCCGCGACCAGCGCCCGCCGAGGGCGCGCAGCGGCTGCTGCACCGGCGTCAGCGTGCTGAGGTCCGGGACGGTGCCGACGACCACCAGGGCGCCGCGGTCGACCAGGCGCGCCACGGCGGCGCCGAGCTGGGCGGCCGCGACGCCTGCGGGCACCCGCTTCGTCACGTCGTTGCCGCCGACGATGACCAGCACGACGTCGGGGCGGACGCCGTCGGCCTCGAGCCGGTCGACGAACCCGCCGAGCTCCGCCGAGACCGCGCCGACGCGCACGGCGCTCACCAGGTCGACCGGCCGTCCCGTGCTCGCCGCCAGCCCGGTCGCCAGCAGGGCGCCCGGCGTGGCCGCGGGGTCGTCGGCGCCCAGCCCGGCGGCCGCGGAGTCCCCGAGCACCGCGGCGACGAGAGGACGGGGACCGTCCAGCGCGTCAGGACCGTCGAGCAGAACGGGGCCGTCGAGCGCGCCCGGACCGTCGGGGGTGCCGTGCCCGTCGTCCGAGGGGGTCAGGCCGGTCCGGCCGGTGGCGTCGTAGCGCCCGTCGACCGGGTGCGGCGCGCTCATCCGGCGCTCGATCCACCGGCGGGCCAGGCGGGCCTCGGCGACGAGCACGCCGACGCCGGTCATCCCGATCAGGGTGAGGCCGCCGCCGCCCAGGGCCACGCCGCGCACGGCGCGGCGCACGCGGGGCCGGGGGACGAGGTGGGAGCGCACCATGCCCGGGGTGATCGGCAGCCGGGGCACCCGGGGCGAGGGGAGCGACGGACCTCCACCCTCCTGCACCCCTCGAGGGTAGGCCCGCACGCGGTCGGGGACCGGGCACGGGGTCTGAGACGATTGGGCCGTGCGGTATGCCGAGTCGATCGTGGACCTCGTCGGTGGAACTCCCCTCGTCCGGCTCTCGCGGGTGACCCGCGGGCTCTGGCCGGGTGCGGAGGAGGGGCGCGGGCCGCTCGTCCTGGCCAAGGTCGAGTACATGAACCCCGGCGGCAGCGTGAAGGACCGCATCGCCCTGAAGATGGTCCTCGAGGCCGAGAAGAGCGGCGCCCTCAAGCCCGGCGGCACCATCGTCGAGCCCACGAGCGGCAACACCGGCGTCGGCCTCGCGCTCGTCGCCCAGCAGCGTGGCTACTCCTGCGTCTTCGTCTGCCCGGACAAGGTGAGCGAGGACAAGCGCAACGTCCTGCGCGCGTACGGCGCCGAGGTCGTGGTCTGCCCGACCGCCGTCGAGCCGTCGCACCCGGACAGCTACTACAACGTCTCCGACCGGCTCGCCCGCGAGCGGCCCGGCGGCTGGAAGCCCGACCAGTACTCCAACCCCGCGGGCCCGCAGTCGCACTACGAGACGACCGGTCCCGAGGTCTGGGAGGACACCGAGGGCCGTGTCACCCACTTCGTCGCGGGCGTCGGCACCGGCGGCACCATCACCGGCGTCGGGCGGTACCTCAAAGAGGTCTCCGCGGACCGCGAGGGCGGCCCGGTGCAGGTCGTCGGCGTCGACCCCGAGGGCAGCGTGTACTCCGGCGGGACCGGCCGGCCCTACCTCGTCGAGGGCGTCGGCGAGGACTTCTGGCCGAGCGCGTACGACCCCGAGGTCGCCGACGAGATCGTCCCGGTCAGCGACGGCGACTCCTTCCACCTCACCCGCCGGCTCGCCCGCGAGGAGGGCCTGCTCGTCGGCGGCTCCTGCGGCATGGCGGCGGTCGGCGCGCTCCGGGTCGCGCAGCGCCTGGCCGAGGAGGGCCGCGACGACGCCGTCGTCGTCGTCCTGCTGCCCGACGGCGGCCGCGGCTACCTGTCCAAGATCTTCGACGACCGGTGGATGGCCTCGTACGGCTTCCTGGCCCCGACCGGCGGGAGCACCGCGGCCGACGTGCTGCGGGCCAAGGCCGGCGACCTGCCCGCGCTGGTCCACACCCACCCCAACGAGACCATCCGCGACGCCATCGGCATCCTGCGCGAGTACGGCGTCTCGCAGATGCCCGTGGTCAAGGCCGAGCCGCCGGTCACCTCGGGCGAGGTCGCGGGCGCGGTGACCGAGGAGCACCTGCTCGAGCGGGTCTTCGCGGGCAAGGCGTCGCTGGCCGACCCGGTGGAGAAGCACATGGACTCCCCGCTCGCGCTCATCGGCGCGGGCGAGTCCGTCGAGGCGGTCCGCGAGGCGCTCACGCTGTCCGACGCGGTGCTCGTCGTCGAGGACGGCAAGCCCGTGGGCGTGCTCACCCGGCTCGACCTGCTCGGCTTCCTCGCGCAGTGACGGCGACGGGGGCGGACGGGCACGCGGCGGTCTCGGCCGGGGCGCTGCTGCTGCGCCCCCCGAGCCGGGGGGAGGCCTCCCGTCCGGGGGCCTCGCGCACCTCCGGGCTGCTCGGCGGGCGCCACCACGACCTGGTGGCCGGCACGAGCGCCCTGCAGGCCGACCTGCACAACCACACCGACTTGTCCGACGGGGCCGGCCACGCCGACGACGCGTTCGACTGCATGCGGGCGGCCGGCCTGGACGCCGCGGCCCTCACCGACCACGCCGGCTTCGTCGACGGGGACGCGCTGGAGCGGGTGCGCGAGGTCGTCCCGTGGGCCGGCATGCCGGTGAAGACCATCGAGGACGCCGACTTCGTCCGGGGCGGGCAGCTCGCCGACCTCGCCGACGACCCGGGCCGCTTCACCGCGGTGCGCGGGTTCGAGTGGACCACCCCGCACCTCGGTCACGTCAACGTGTGGTTCTCGCGCGGCTGGACGCCGGTGGACGACCGGCAGGGCGTGCAGGGCCTGCACGAGTGGCTCACCACCCCCGCGGCGGGGCCCGACGCGCTGTTCGGCCTCAACCACCCCGGCCGCGAGCCGCTGCGCTTCGACGGGTTCGCCCACGACCCGCGCCTCACCGACCGGCTCGTGAGCATGGAGGTCTTCAACCGCTCCGAGGACTACCTGTTCGAGGGGCACCGGCACGGTCTGGGCAGCCCGCTGCTGGAGTGCTTGGCGGCCGGCTGGCGTCCGGGCCTGCTCGGGGTGTCCGACGAGCACGGCCGTCGCTGGGGCTTCGAGCCCGGGCTGGGCCGCGGCGGGCTCTGGGTCACCGAGCACAGCCGAGCCGGCCTGCGCGAGGCACTGCAGGCCCGCCGGTTCTACGCCACCCGCGAGCCCGGCCTGCGCCTGGACGTCGTGGTGAGCACGCCCGGTGCCGAGGACGGCGGGCCGCCCGCCGCCGCCGCGCGGCTCGGCGGCACCCTGGCGGTCCCCGCAGGCGCGACCGGGCTCGAGGTGGACGTCGACGTCGACGCGGGCCCCGCGTCGACCGGGCGCGAGCTCGAGGTCCAGGTGCTGACGACCGGCCTCAGCGTGCCCACGGTGCTCGCGGTCGAGCGCGTCCGCTCCGGTACGCCGGCCACCGTCCGCGTCGGGCTGCAGGGCGGCTGGGACGCCGAGGAGGTGCCGTGGCTCGTGGTGCGCGTCGCCGACCCGGCCGCCCACAACCTGCAGCCGGGGCCCGACGGCCACCCCTGCAACAACCGGGCGATGGCCTACGCCAGCCCGGTGTACCTCCGGCCCGCCTGACGCCGCGTCGTCCGCCGGTCCCGGTCGGTGGTCCGGTCCGGGGATGGCCGGCGGGGGCGGACAGACTGCCGGGGTGACCGACCCGCTCGTCCAGGCCCCGCCCGCCCCGGTCCGCCCGTCGGGGAGCGCCGGTCCGGGCTGGACGCTGCTGCTGCTCGGCATCTCCATGTTCGTCGTCAACGCCGGCGTCTCCCGCCTCGTGCTGGACAGCGGCATCGGCGCGGTGCCGCTGGCCTCGGTGCGGATCGCGGGCACGGCGCTCGTGCTCGGTGCCGTGCTCGTCCTCACCGGCCGCGCCCGGACGCTGCGGGTGACGTGGCGGGAGCTGCCGCTGCTCGTCGTCTACGGCCTCGCCGGGGTCGGCCTGGTGCAGGTGAGCTACTTCGTGGCCATCGAGCGGATGCCGATCGGGCTCGCGCTCCTGCTGGAGTACCTGGCGCCGCTGCTCGTCGCCCTGGTCGCCCGGTTCGTCCTGCGCGAGCGGGTGAGCGGCCTGCTGTGGCCCGCGCTCGCCCTCACCCTGGGCGGGCTGGCGCTCGCGCTGCAGCTGACCGGCGGCGGCGACGGCCTGGACCCGGTCGGCGTAGGTGCGGCCCTGGTCGCGGCGGCGTCCTTCGCGGCGTACTTCCTGCTCGGCGAGCGCATCGTCCGCCACCGGGACCCGCTGTCGACGACGTTCTGGGGCTTCGCGGTGCCGGCCGTGCTCGCCACGGTGCTGTCGCTGTGGTGGGGGACGGTCGCCCGCGCCTCGCGCGAGACCGTCCGGCTGCCCGACGCGCTCGGCGGCGCCGAGGTCGGGCTGCTGCTGCTCGTCGCGTGGGTCGTCCTGCTGGGCACGCTCGGCCCGTTCGCCGCGGAGACGGCGGCGCTGCGCTGGATCCCCGCGACCACGGTGACCGTCGTGGCGACGCTCGAGCCCGTGGGGGCGGCGGTGCTCGCGTGGTGGTGGTTCGGGGAGTCGCTCACGCCGCTGCAGGTCGTCGGCTTCGCCCTGGTGCTGGGCGGGGTGACCCTGGCGCTGTACGCCCGGGGCCGCGCGCCGGCGCTGCCGCCTGCGGCGGGCTGAGGCCGGCCCCCGGTGCACGACGGAGCCGCCCCGACCGAGGTCGGGACGGCTCCGGCTGGTGCGCGGTGCGGTGCGTCAGGCGGTGGGCAGCGTGGCCCGCGCGGCGGTCTGGCCGTGCGCGGCGAGGTCGTAGCCGACCTGGCAGAACCCGTGGTTGCAGTAGCCGCCGGGGTTCTTGGCGAGGTACTGCTGGTGGTAGCTCTCGGCGTAGTAGAACGGGCCGGCGGCGGCCGCGGACCGGATCTCGGTGGAGATCTGGCCGTAGCCCTGGTCGGTCAGCGCCCGCTGGTAGCGCTCGCGGGAGCTGCGCGCGGCCTCGAGCTGCGCGTCGGTCGTCGTGTAGACGGCCGAGCGGTACTGGGTGCCGACGTCGTTGCCCTGCCGGTTCGGCGTCGTCGGGTCGTGGTTCTCCCAGAACTCCTTGAACAGCCGGTCCAGGCTGACCACGGCGGGGTCGTAGACGACGAGCGCGGCCTCGGCGTGGCCGGTGCGCGCGGTGCAGGTCTCCTCGTACGTCGGGTTGGGCGTGTGGCCGCCCATGTAGCCGACCGCGGTGGTGTGCACCCCGTCCAGGCGCCAGAAGATCCGCTCGGCCCCCCAGAAGCAGCCCATCGCGACGTACAGGACCTCGTGGCCCTCGGGCCAGGGGCCGACGAGCGGGGTGCCCTTGACGGTGTGGCGCGCGGGCACGCTCACCGGGGTGTCTCGACCGGGCAGCGCCTCCTCGGCGGTGACCAGGGTGGTGGGGCGGGATCCGAACAGCATGCGTCCTCCTCGTGGGTCACCGTCGACAACCTGCGCCCACCCGGGGTCTGTTCCCGGCGCTGTGGTGGGATGGACCGATGGGGGGCGGGACCGGTCGGGCGGCCGGCCGAGCACCGGTGCGACCGCGTGCCTGGCTCCCGCTCGCCCTGGCCGCGGCGGGCTGCCTGGCGGCGGTGCTGCTCGCCGGAGCGCTAGGCCCGGTGACCTTCTCCGCCGGCAGCCCCCTGGACCGGTTCCGCCTGCAGACCCAGCCGCTCGACCAGCGGGATCCGGTCGAGGAGGCGGTGGTCGACATCGCGCCGCCCCCGGCCCAGGACGCGAGCATCCCGGCCGAGGTCGTCCTGTCGCTGGCGGCGGTCGTCGTGGCCTCCGCGCTGCTGGCCCGCTCGCTGCTCCGCGCCCGCGGGGACGCCGGTGCCGAGGACGACCCCGACGACGGGTCCCCGGTGGACGGCCTGCCTGCCGTACGGCCGGGGGCGCTCGGTGCGGTGGCGGCGGCCGCCCGGGACGGCCTGGCCGACCTGGACGGGGGCGGCGACGCCACCGCGGCCGTGCTCGCCTGCTGGGTCGGGCTCGAGGACGCCGCGGCACGGCTGGGCCGCGGGCGCACCCCGACCGACACCCCGACCGACGTCGCCCGCCGGCTGCTCGCGGCCGCGCCCGGCCTCGACCCGGTCCTGCTCGACGACCTGCGGCGGACCTACTCCCGGGCCCGCCACGGCGGCCCCGCCGGCCCGGACGACGTCCGTCGTGCCCGGGCGGCGCTGGAGGACCTGCTCGCGGTGCTCTCCGCGGCCGGCCCGGATCGTCAGGTCCCGGGGCGTGCGCCGTCGGGGCGCGGGCAGGGGGCGGGGTCGTGACAGGCGGCGACCCGGACCGTCCGCGCAGCGTGCTGCACGCCCTGCGCCCGGACCGGACCCGGGCCGTCGGCGCCGTGGTCGGCGGGCTGCTCGCCCTCGGCGG